>JACCTK010000386.1 GCA_013812465.1 Actinomycetota bacterium | reverse complement strand
TCCCCGCTCCCGCGAAGCCGAAGCCGATGACGAAGCACGCGGGGAGGATCAGGAGGCCCCACCACGAGTCGACGAGGCCGAGCACGAGAATGATGTTCAGGAACGCGACCGAGTAGATCAGCGACCGTACGACCGCCCACATCGTCTCCCCCACTGCGACATCGCCCGGGCTTACGGGCGTCGAGAGCATCGCGTCGTAGACCTTCCCGTAGCGGAGCTTCCAGAAGACGTTGGTCGCGTCGTAGAAGGCGCCGTTCATCGCTGAGGCCGCCAGCAGCGCCGGCGCGACGAAGGCGACATACTCGAGCGTCGCCTGGTCGAGAGCGACCTCCCCGATCAGCTCTCCGAGCGGGTAGACGAAGAAGAAGAGGTAGAAGAGCGGTTCGAAGAACCCGGAGAACAGGATGAGCCAGATCCTGCGGTAGACCATCGCATTGCGCTCGACGATGAGGAGCCCGCCGATGCGCCGACGAGGGCGGGGTCCGAAGCGCGCGTCGGCGGCGAGCTCGGTCATCAGACGAGCAGTCGTCGGCGGTACGAGTAGTACGCGGCGGTCAGTCCGGCGGCGATGAACAAGAGAAGATAGGCCAGGTGGCCGACGGCGCTCCAGAGCTGCACGTCGCCGAGCGTCAGTTGCCGAGCGAGGTCGACTCCGTGCCAGAGCGGCGTGACGTAAGCCACGAATTCGAGCACGCGGGGAAGCTGCTCGATCGGGAAGAACGTCCCAGAGAACAGGAACATCGGCAGGATCAGGAAGCGGAAGATCGCGACGAACGACGCTTCGTTCTCCGTGTACGCCCCCCACGCGGCGATCGGCGCGGCAAAGGCCACCCCGACGAGCACGGCGACGGGAATGGCGAGGATGCCGAGCGGGGAGTTCACGGCGCCGAACGCCGCGATTGCCGCGAGGTACACCGTGGCCGTCATCAGCATACGGAACGCGATGAACGCCTGGTGCCCGATCAAGATGTCCCCTACCCGAAGCGGGCTTGCGAGCATCGCGTGGTACTGCCGGCTCCACTTGATGGCGGAGAGCACCGGCCAGCTCGCCTCGAACGATGCGATCTGCATCGCCGTCGCCGCGATCAGCCCTGGCGCGACGAACTCGATGTAGGAGACGCCGTTCGGAAGATTGGCGCTTCGGTCCACCAGCTCGCCGAGCCCGAACCCGAACGCGAGCAGGAAGATGACGGGAGTGACGACGCTCGAGATCGCCGTTCCGCGCCACACCCGGCGGTACTGCGCGAAGTAGAACTCGAGCGGGCGGACCGCGAGCGCGAGACCCGTCACTCGATGAGGGTCCGGCCGGTGAGGTGGAGGAAGACGTCCTCGAGCGTGCTTCGCCGCACGAGCACGCTCTCGGGGACGAGTCCGCGCTCATGGATACCGTGGGCCGCCTTGTCGCCCTGATCGGTGTAGAGGAGCACACGGTCTGGCAGCGGCTCCACGCGCGAGACGAGCCCGTCCGTCCAGTAACCGAAGTCCTCCGGACGCTTGTCGTCGTCCTCGAACCTCAGCTCCACCACCTCGCGGGTCGAGTAGCGCTCGATGAGCTCGCGCGGCGAGCCCTCGGCGACGATCTTCCCCTTGTCCATGACGACCAGCCGGTCGCAGAGCTGCTCGGCCTCGTCCATGTAGTGCGTCGTCAGAAGCAGCGTCACGCCCTGGCGCTTGAGGCGGTAGAGGCGGTCCCAGACGACATGGCGCGCCTGTGGGTCCAGTCCGGTCGTCGGCTCGTCGAGCAGCAGCACCTCGGGGTCGTTGACGAGCGAGCGTGCGATGGTCAGCCGCCGCTTCATGCCGCCCGACAGCGGCTCTACCCGGTCTTTCGCGCGATCCGTGAGCTCGACGAACTCGAGCAGCTCGTCGGCCCGATTACGCAGCACCGAGCGCGGGAGCCCGAAGTAGCGGCCGTAGACGATGATGTTCTCGCGGACGGTCAGCTCCATGTCGAGCGAGTCCTCCTGCGGGACGACACCGAGCCGGCCGCGGATCTCCACGCCGTCGCGAGCCGGGTCGAGACCGAAGACGCTGAGCTTTCCGTCCGTGACGGGAGAGACGCAGCCGATCATGCGCATCGTCGAGGTCTTCCCGGCGCCGTTCGGACCGAGAAAGCCGAAGGCCTCGCCGCGCTGCAGGTCGAAGTCGACCGAGTCGACCGCGGCGAGCTCGCCGAAGCGCTTGACGAGCCCGCGCGCCTGAATCAGCGGTTCTCCGTTCTGACTGGCCACTCTCCGAAAGCTACCGACCCGCCACCGGGGCGCGTTCTCTATGCTCTCAGCGGAGCGCGAGCTCCGTTTTATGCGCGCACGCTGACCGATATCCGCCCTCGTCTTCTCCGGCCAGGAGGTGGTCAGCCCATGTCGCGCGCTCGCGGTGCGCTCACTGCACGTTCCATCAGCAAGTCCTTCGGTGACACGATCATCCTCGATCGCATCTCGCTCTTCATCACGCCTGGAAGCCGAATCGGCGTTGTCGGGCCGAACGGGATCGGGAAATCGACGCTCCTCCGCGTGCTCGCGGGACTCGAGCCGCCGGATTCGGGGACGCTGAGTCTCGAGCCGCCGAGCCTTGCCGTCGCGTACCTAGCGCAGGAGCCAGAGGCGGCGGACCGGTCGGGCGGCGAGGCGGCGCGGGCGCAGCTCGAGACAATCCTGACTTCGGACGCCGACGTGCTCCTGCTCGACGAGCCCACGAACGACCTCGACTTCGCCGGCCTCGAGCTCCTCGAGCGGTTCATCGACCGTCACCGCGGTGGCCTCGTCGCGGTTTCCCATGACCGAGCCTTCCTCGAGCGGATGACGAAGATCGTCGAGTTCGAGTCCGAGACGCGGAGGGTGCGGGAGTACGCGGGACGCTGGAGCACCTTCGCGGCCGAGCGTGATCGTTCGCACGAAAGGCACCAGGGCGCCTACAAGCAGTACGTGGATGAACGCGGTCGGATCCAGGAGCAGGCGCGAACGATGCGCCAGTGGGAAGAGCGCGGATATGGCCAGGGTCGCAAGAAGAAGAAGTCGAAGGACGTGGGCAAGCGGTTCGAGAAGAAGCTCGACCGCTTGGAGCGCGTCGAGAAGCCGTGGTCGCCCTGGCGACTCGAGCTCGACATCACGCCGTCGCGACGTGCAGGAGACGTCGTCGCCCGGCTCGAGCGAGCGATCGTCGCACGTGAAGGCTTCCAGCTCGGCCCGATCGATCTCGAGGTGCGCAACGGCGATCGGCTCGTCGTTCTCGGACGAAACGGCGCAGGCAAGACGACGTTGTTGAAGGCGCTTCTCGGCGAGATTTCACTCACTGACGGGCGGCGCTGGATTGGCCCAGGTGTCGCGCTCGGGGAGCTGCCTCAAGGCGCAGGCGTGTTCGCCGGAGATCGCGCGTTACTGGATCTCTTCCTCACGGAGTCGGGGCTCGCCGCCGGCGCCGCCCGCTCGCTCCTCGCCAAGTTCGCACTCGGCGCAGATCACGTCCGGCGCGCTTCTGGCTCACTCTCCCCCGGCGAGCGAAGCCGCGCGACGCTGGCGCTCTTGGCCGCCCGCGGCGTGAACACCCTCGTCCTCGACGAGCCGACGAACCATCTCGATCTCGAGGCGATCGAGCAGCTCGAATCGGCACTCGAGCAGTACGACGGAACGGTCATCCTGGTCACGCACGACCGCCGCTTCTTGGACGCCTTCCGAGCCACGCGCACGCTGGAGTTGTAGGGCGAGGCGAGCCTCGCCCTTATGCGGGTCTGCGCGCCTCCCGTGTCGCCTCGACGTCGCTCGCGATCTGGGCGACGAGCGCCTCCTCGGACTCGAAGACCTCCTCCTCCCGAAGCCGCTCCCAGACCTCGACGACCAAACGTTGGTCGTAGAGATCACCCTCGAAGTCCAGGAGATAGGGCTCGATGCGGCGCTCCGTGCCTCCGTAGTGTGGGTTGGTTCCGATCGAGACCGCCGCGCGATGCCCGCGTGCCGAGCCGGCGTAGATCCCGTAGCGGGGACACGCGAGTCCGGGTTCCATGAGAAGATTCGCGGTCGGATATCCCAGCGTTCCGCCGCGCTGGTCTCCCGCTACCACGACGCCGTCGAGCTCGAACGGACGCCCGAGCATCCCGGCGGCGGAGACGACATCTCCCTCCGCGACCGCTGCACGGATCGCGGTCGACGAGACGGCCTCGACCGTTGACGGGACCAGCACTTGGAAGCCGAGCCGCTCGAGAAGAGCGAGATCGCCCGAACGCCGCACCCCGAAACGAAAGTCCTCTCCCGCGAGCACGGCCTCAGTGCCGATCATGCGCAGATAGTGCTCGGCGAACGCCTCCGGGGTCATCCGCTGGAACTCGGGGGTGAAGGGCGCGACGAGCGTCGTCTCGATGCCGGCCTCTTCGATCAGCTCGAGCCGCCGCTCGAGAGTCGTGAGAAGATCGACGCGGTTGCCGAGCGCGACGCGCGGGTGCGGGTCGAACGTGATCACGGTCGGCGCAAGGCCTGTTCCGCGAGTGGCGGCGAGGACGGAGCGGTGACCACGGTGGACGCCGTCGAAGCTGCCGATCGCGACCGCCCGAGGCACGCGCTCGACCTCCTCTGGGATCGAGACGACGTTCACGTTGCGAGTCTCGCTAGCGCTTCCTCTGGGGCAATGAGCCGCTCGGGATCCGCCTCCTCGACCGAGAACGGCCCGACCTCGGTTCGGCGTAGCGCGCGGCAGTGGCCGCCGAGCGCTTCCGCGATCGCCCGGATGTAGGTGCCCGAGGAGACGAGCAGATCGAGCCGGGCGACGCCATTCGTGAAGTCGTCGAACAGCAGCTGATGGACGATCATCCGGCGCACCGGCATGTCGACCACGACCCCGCGCCGGTGCAGCCGATACGCGCGCTCGCCATCGATCTTCACAGCAGATGCAGCCGGGATCGGAAGATCGACAGCCCCTCGCATCCCGGCAAGCCGGACCTCGAGCTCGTCCGCGCTCGGAGCTTCGTGCTCTTCGACGATCTCCCCTTCGGGGTCGCCGGTCGTCGTGGTCGCGGCGAGATCGATCTCCGTCACGTACCGCTTGTCGAGCCCCACGAAGCGCGGCTGCAACCGCGTCGCCGCGCCCGAAAGCAAGAGGAGCAGTCCGGTGGCGAACGGGTCGAGCGTCCCCGCATGCCCGGTCCGCGCGCCCGTTCCGCGGCGCACGGCAGCGACGATGGCGAACGATGTCGGCCCCGCCGGCTTGTCGGCGAGGATGATCCCGCTAGGAGTAAGAGCTCGCGGCAGCGGCATGCTCGAACTCCTCGACGATGAAGCGCTTGAGCTCGTCGAGTGAGAGCTCGCTCGAGAAGCCCGCGGCCTGTCGGTGGCCTCCGCCGTCCGATTTTCGCGCGATCACAGAGACGTCGATCTCGTCAACCGAAGCCCTCAGCGACACCCGGTGGGCAGGTCCGTTGCCGCGAGGAGGCTCGCGGATGAGCGCCGCGACCATCGCGCCCTCGACCGCGCGCAGGTAGTCGATTATCCCCTCGGAGTACGGCTCGGCGGCGCCGACCTCGCTGAAGTCGTTCTTGCGCAGGTGCGAGATCACGAGGCGACCGCCTGAGTGAACCTGCGCTCGCTCGAGCGCGCGCGCGAGCAGCTTCAGCTTTGCGAACTGCACGTTCTCGTAGACCGTCTGAAAGACCTTGTGCCAGTCGGCTCCCGCGTCGATCAGATCCGCCGCCAGCCGCAGCGCCTTGGGGCTCGTGTTCGCGTACTGGAAGCGGCCGGTGTCCGTGACGAGGGCGACGTAGAGCGGCTCGGCGATCTCGGGCGTGATCTCGACCCCGAGCTCACCGAACACGTCGGAGAGGATCTCCCCGGTCGAAGACGCGTCCGCGACGATCAGGTTGACGTCGCCGAAGCGGGTGTTGTCGTGGTGGTGGTCGATGTCGACCGTGAAGGGCGAGCTCTCGAGCAGCGACGGGTCGGGCCCGAGTCGCTCTTCCTTCGCGCAGTCGACCGCGACGAGGACGCGCTCGGAATGATCCGGAGGCGGCTGTCGAGAGATGCCCTCCAGCTCGAGGAATGAATACTCGCCGGGGAGCGGCGCGTCGCCCGGCACGAACATGACGCTCTCCTTGCCGAGCTGCTCGAGCGCGAGGTGCATCGCGAGCAGCGAGCCTAGCGCGTCACCGTCCGGGTTCTCGTGCGCCCCGACGACGAACCGCTGGTTCTCGGAGAGCGCGGCCACGACCGCCTGCATGTCATCGCTGTTCGCTGTCATCCGCGGGGTCGGGCGCGAGCTCGTCGATCATCTTCCCGAGCCGGACGCCCTGCTCGACCGTCGGATCGTATTGGAAGGACAGGACCGGCGTCCGCCGCAGACGCAGCGCGCGCGCGATCTGCGCCTGCATGACGCCGTGGGCAGCCTTCAGTCCTTCTAGGGTCCGCTCACGCTGCTCTTCAGTCCCGAACACGCTGACGTAGACCGTCGCGTGCGCGAATCCGGTCGCCACCTCGACGCCGGTGACTGTCACGAACCCGATCCGCGGATCCTTGAGCGTAGGAATCGTGTCCGAGAGCACCTGCCGAATCGCCTCGTTGACGCGTCGCTTGCGATCAGACATCGGGCAGCCCTAGAGGTGGTTTCTTGTGACGGGCGACTGAGTCGTCGGCAGGTCGAGTCCAGATGATCAACTGGATGCTCTGCGAAACCTCGCAGAATCGGCCGCCGGGGGAAACACGCCGCAGGACTTG
>JACCTK010000345.1 GCA_013812465.1 Actinomycetota bacterium | reverse complement strand
TCGTCGACTTCCAGGCGACGCGTCCGCTCGTCTCGTTGGACGAAGGGCAGACGAGGAAGATCGAGTGGCCGGAGAACACGTTCTACCGCGCGCGCATCCCGGGCACGAACCGCGACGCGGTGCTCCTGGTCGGAGTCGAGCCGAACTACCGGTGGCGGACGTTCTCCGACCTGATCGCCGACCTAGCCGCCGACCTCGGGATCGAGCTCGTGGTGACGCTCGGCGCGCTTCTCGCAGACGTGCCGCACACGCGCCCCGCGCCGGTGACAGGGGCTGCCACCGATCCGAAGCTCGTCGACGAGCTCGGCCTACAGCTCTCGCGCTACGAGGGTCCGACCGGAATCGTCGGCGTCCTGCTCGATGCGTGCAGGCGCGCGGGAATCCCTTCGGTCAGCCTGTGGGCCGCCGTGCCGCACTACGTCTCATTGGCGCCGAGCCCGCGGGCCGCGAAAGCGCTCTGCGAGCGGCTGGCGGGTGTCCTCGGGGTGGACGTCGACGTCGGCGAGCTTGCCGAGGCCGAGACGTCGTATGTGGAACAGGTCTCCGAGGCGGTGTCGAGCGACGCGGACACGGCCTCCTACGTCGAGGAGCTGGAGCAGCGTGCGGATTCGCTCGACTGGCTCGAGGAGTCGGGCTCGCTTCCATCGGGCGAGGCGCTGGCTGCCGAGATCGCCCGCTTCTTGCGGGAGCGAGACAAGAACGGCGGGAGCCAGTAGTCGGAGTCGCAGCTTTTCGATGCGCGGATCAAGATCTGAGCCTGACCCTTACGAGCGCTGATCTCCGACGTGAATCTGGCTTGTTGCCCGTAGCTCGGCACCCGTCACGCAAATCGCAGTCACGACGCCTCGATACGGCATGACTTCCGGGCGAGCGTAGATGAACGAGAAGTTCCCATCCTTCTGCACTAATGTGTCCGAGGCAGCCCACGGATCGGGCAACTTGACTACCACCCGCCGACACTCCGACCAGCCGCTTCCCCTGACGTGCAGCACCCCGCCCGAATCGCTGGATGCTTTCAGGGACGGCCCAGGAGCTTCCTCCTCATCGCCCCCGCAGCCGACGGCGAGAACAGCTACCAGCACACCTACGAGACGCCTCACGTCTGAAGGTACGTTCAAGCGACTCTCGCGGGTCCTGAAAGCTCCCGCCCATCCCTCGTTTCGTCAAACTCTCTGACGAGCTACGCGGCGTCTTCCGCCGGCTCGTCTGTCGAAGGCGTGACGGGCGAAGAGTTTCCATCGGCCGACGACTCTGCTGGGGCGGGTGTCTGTCCCTGCGGCTGGCCCTTCCGCTTGCGTCGCCTCCGGCGCGACTTGCGAGCGGTGAGCTTCGGAGCCGGAAGGTTGTCGGCTAGCGCATTCGCGATCTCGTCGATCGTGCCGAGCTCTTCGCGCGCTTTGTCGAGCGCGGCGTTCGCGCGGGGCGTGTAGCCGTCCGCTGACGCGAGCAGCGCTGCCCCCACCGCCATCGGCATGGTCATCGCCACCTGGACGAGCCGGTTGACGTTCTCCTCGTGTCGATAGCCGCGTGAGTTCGCGGCCGCGCCCAGGAGGCGCTTTGCCTCCGGGAACTCTGTAGACACGCGGCGGTCCTGCACCTTCCGCGTGGCGCGCGCGAGCTTCCAGGTCCAGCGCGCGAGGATCTGCTCGGGCGCGGCAGCCTTCCCCTCGGCGATCGCCCGGAGCAGGACGCGGATGCCGGCGGAGCGGTCTTTCTCCCAGGTCGGAGCCTGGGTGACGAGCGTGACGAGGTCGTCGAAGTCTGCGCGCTCGACCGGAGTCGCAACCCGGTCGAGGAGCGCGGTTATCCGCAGCCGCCGGTTAGGGTTCTCGGCAGCGCACGTGGAGAGGAACTGCTCGAGCGCGACCTTGCTCGCACGGCCTTCTACGACCTTGCGCGCGAACTCGGCGCGCTGGTCGAAGCGAATCTGGCGGCCGGCGATCGTCGCCCAGAAGCGCTGCTCGTCCTCGTCCAGATATTTCGGGTCGATCCGTTGCCATTCGCGCTGGATGACGCCGAGACGACGAGCGACATCGGGCGTGACCGGGACGAGCCACGGAACGGGCGAGAGCTTGCGGCGCGCGCGGCGCTGCTGCCGACGGCGCGGAGCAGGCGTGACGCGGGCGCCTTCGCGGTAGAAGTCGGCGTCGAGCAGGGAGTGAAGCGAGATCACCCGGTCGTTGTGGGTGGATGCCTTGGGGACGAAGTCGACGACGACGCCGGCCTCCTTGCGCGGGTGGATGCGCATGATGCGTCCGATTCGCTGCTGATACACACGGCGCGACGCGGTCGGCGCCAGGTGCATGCACACCGTGGCGCGGGGGGAGTTCCACCCTTCCGCGAGCAGCTGCGCGTTGATCAGCACGTTGATCTCGCCACGCTCGTAGGCGGCGAGCGTCTCCGCGAGTCGGGCGGGCGGCGTCTTCCCGGAGACCGCCTCCGTCTTCAGCCCTGCTGCGCGAAACTCTTGCGCGAGGTTGTAGGCGTGCTCGACGCCGGCGGCGTAGACGATTCCAGGCGTGGAGCCGAACCGTTCGCGGTAGAGGCTCGCCGCGGCCTGGTTCAGGGCCTCGTGGTCGAGTGCGGCCGCCAAGGCCCGTTCCTCGAAGTCGCCGCCCACGATTGGCACCGAGTTGATCGCGGCGGCGGGCGGCACGCGCATGCAGCGAAGCGGAGCGATCAGGCCGCGCCTGGCGGCGTCCGCGAGCGGGAGGTCGTCGACCGAGGCCGGGAACACGTCCGACACCTGCTTGGCGATGAGCTGCTCCGTCGCCGTCATCCCGATGTACAGCGGCTCGTGGAACGCGCGGATCGCAGCGCTCGTCTTCTCCCCGAGCGCCGTATGCGCTTCGTCGCAGAGGACGAAGTGGTAGACGTCGGCATCGAGCTCGCCGCCGTGGCGCGCGAACCACGCGTACGTCTGGATCGTGATCGGGTCTTCGCGTGGCGCGCGAGCTCCCTTGAGGACCGCATCGGTGAAGCGGTCGCCGTAGCCCTCGGTCGTGAGATCGCGCGTGAACTGGGAGACGAGCAGGCGGCGATGCGTGAGGATCAGGATGCCGAGCCGCCGCGCGGCCTCGACGAAGCCGGCTGCCGCGATCGTCTTCCCGGAGGCCGTGGGGTGCCGGAAGCGGTAGCGGCGTACCGCACCCGGGTCGTCGCCCTCGAACTCGGGCTCGAGCTCCTTCTCTTCTATGAAGCCGGCGTCGAAGTCGTCTTCGGCGTCCTCGTCGAGCTCGGCCTCGGCGACAACGCCGTTGCCACTCCCGTTTCCGTTTCCGTTCTCTTCCGCGGAGCGTTGGGTAGAGGCGATGAGCTCGGCAAGCATCCCGGCGAGCGCGTCCACCTGGTGACGCCTGAGCTCGGTTCCGCTCGCCGTTCGAGGCAGATCCTCGGTCAGGACCCGCTCGAGCCCGAGCATGAGCCCGTATCGGACCTTCCAGCGGGGCGAGGGCTCGGAAAGACCGGTCTCCATCTCCTCGAGCGCGTGGTTGAGCGCCGCCCGGCGGGCGGTGCCCGGCGCGAGAGCGACAGCGGGATCCTCCTCCGCGGTCAGGAACGGCTCGCCGAACCACGCTTCGGCACGGCTGGCCGCCGCTGTCAGATCCTCAGGTGTGTCCGACGTCAGCGTCGGGGAAGTCGTCGCTTCGTGCATGTGCGCAGCACGTATTGCTGGTGCCGCTCCTTCCGAGAGTTGACGCTCGCCTGTTATCCGGCGAGCGGTACCGTCGCAGCATACCTCAGGTCTCGGAGCACTAAACGGTCATACGGTCGTCGCGGCGAGCTCTGCGAGGGGGCGGCCGACTACCCGCTGCGAGACCCCCGACTGATCGAGGTGCTTGGTGATGCCGCCGAGCCAGAAGGGATACCCCGCCCCCAGGATGAGACAGGTGTCGACGTCGGCCGCTTCTCGGACGACACCTTCCTCCAGGATGTGGCGCACTTCGTCCGCGACCGCCTCGAGCACCGCTTCGTGGATCTCCTCGATCGTTTTCGGGGCGTGTTCGCGGATGACGATCTCGTCGGAGCCCTCGGCGAAGTTTTCCAGCGTCGGCGAGAACGGATAGCGATCCGGGTAGGCGTCGTGGAGCGTGTGCAGGACGTGATTCGCGACGCGCGGGCCGACCATCTGCAGGAGAAACGACGGCGCCATCGGCAATCCCAGGCGGAGCACCGCCTCATCGGTCTCTTCGACCGAGTTCCCACGCTCGAGCGCGTCCATCAGCACGGTCGTCGTCCTGGTCAGGATCCGGTTCACGACGAAGGCCGGCGCATCGCGGACGAGCACGCCGCGCTTGCGAAGTTTTCCGGTCACGTCCCAGGCGGTGGCGAGGGTGACGTCGTCGGTCAACGGCGTGCGCACGAGCTCGACCAGCGGGAGCACTGCGACCGGGTTGAAGAAGTGCATCCCGACGACGCGCTCCGGGTGCTCGAGGTCGGCGCCCATCTCCGTGACCGACAAGGACGACGTGTTCGTCGCGAGCACGCACTCGGACGAGACCACGCGTTCGAGCTCGGCGAAGACCTCCTTCTTCACCGACATCTCCTCGAAGGCCGCTTCGAGAACGAGATCCGAGCCGGCGAAGACATCCCAGCCCGTCCCTCCGGCGACCAGCGAGCCGAGGAAGCGCGCCTTGCCCTCGCCCAGCCTTCCCTTGCGCACGAGCTCGTCGAGCTCACTTCGGATCCAGGCGACTGCGTCGTCCACCTGGTCTTGCGTGAGGTCTCGGAGCACGATGGGGACCTCGAGTCGCCGCAGCCCGAGCAGCGCGAGCTGGCGAGCCATGAGGCCGGCGCCGACGATCCCGATCTTCCGGACTCGTCTTGGCTCGACCTCGGGAACGCCGACCCCGCGTTTCGCGCGCCGTTCGATCAGATTGAAGGCGTAGACGGAGGCTTGCGCCTGCGGGCCGGGAAGGAGCTCGGCGAGCGCATCCTCCTCGGCGCGGTAGCCCTCCTCGAGCGACCACGTCGCAGCGCCTTCGATCAAGTCGAGCGCGCGGTAGGGCGCGGGCGCGGCGCCGTGCAGCTGGCCGTCGAGCCGGGCGCGCGCCTTGCGCGTGACCTCGCCGACGTCCGAGAGATCGGCTTCGGGCCGCACCTTCCCGCCGCCCTCCTCGATCTTCTCGAGCAAGAGCGCGAGCGAGTCGTCCAGGAACTCGACCGGCTCGAACAGCGCGTTCGCGAATCCCTGCTCGAAGGCCTGCGGCCCGGTGAGCATGCGGTTCTGGCGCAGCGGATTCTCGACGATGAACTTCACCGCCTGCTCGGCGCCGACGACCTTCGGGACGAGCTGCGTGCCTCCCCAACCGGGGATGAGCCCGAGGAAGACCTCGGGGCAGGCGAAGTGGCGTACGGATGAGGAGATCGTCCGGTAGTCACAGTGGAGCGCGATCTCGACCCCGCCGCCGAGCGCCGCGCCGTTGATGGCGGCGAGCGTGATGAAGGGGAGATCGCGCAGGCGGCCAAAGAGCTCGTGCCCGGCCTCGCCGCCCTCGCGGGCGCGTTCGGGTGTGATCTCTCCGAACTCATCGATGTCCGCTCCGACGGCGAAGACGAACGGCTTGCCGGTCAGCAGCAGCCCGCGCCAGTCTCGCGTTCGCAGGCGGCCGAGCACGTCGTCGAGCGAGCGCAGCGCCTCCTCGCCGAACGTGTTCGGCTTCTGCCAGTCCTCGCCGTTGTCCATGGTCACGAGCGCGACCGGGCCTACCCGGGTGTCGATCCGCTGGAGCTTGAACTGGGTTGGAGAGCTAGCCACCGTTTTGGACGTTCTCCCAGAGGACGGCCGCGCCCATGCCGAGCCCGATGCAGAGCGCGGTCAGCCCGTAACGCACATCGGGCCGGTCGCGGAACCCGCGGGCGAGCTGCGCCATCAGCCGCACCCCGGTCGCGGCCAGAGGGTGCCCGCAGGCGATCGCGCCGCCGTACGGGTTGAGCCGCGGGTCGTCGGGCGCGACGCCGACGCCGTCGCACCACGTCAGCACCTGCACGGCGAACGGCTCGTTGAGCTCGAAGAGGCCGACTTCGTCGAGGGAGATCCCGGTCTGCGCGAGCACCTTGTTGGTCGCCGGCACGGGGCCGAGGCCCATCAGCTCGGCCTCGACGCCGGCATAGGCGAAGCCGACGAGGCGCATCTTCGGGTCGAGGCCGAACTCCTTCGCCCCCTCCTCGGACGCGATCAGCGCGGCGGTGGCGCCGTCCGTAAGCCCCGCTGAGTTACCTGCTGTGACGCGCCCAGCCGTCCGAAACGGCGTCCGCAGCTCGGCCAGCGCCGCCATCGTCGTGTCCGGCCGCAGAAACTCGTCCCGCGCCGCCACCGTCCAGCCTTCGTCCGTGAACACAGACATCGGGACCACGATCTCGTCCATCACGCCCTCGTCCCACGCCTTGGCGGCCCGGCGCTGGCTCTCGACCGCGAACGCATCCGCGTCCTCTTTCGTCAGGTGCGGGAAGGCATCGTGGAGATTCTCGGCTGTCTGGCCCATCACCGCGGCGGAGTCGTCGACGATCCGCTCCGAGATGAAGCGCGGGTTGAAGTCGACGTCCTCGCCCATCGGGTGGTGGCCCATGTGCTCGACGCCCCCGACCAGGACGACATCCGCGGCGTCCATTGCAATCTCGCCGGCTCCACTCGTGGTCGCGGTCAGCGCGCCCGCACACATGCGGTCGACGGCGAATCCGGGAACGGACTTGGGAAGCCCCGCGAGCAATGCGACGTCGCGCCCGAGCGTCAGACCCTGGTCTCCAACCTGGGCGGTCGCCGCGAAGACGACGTCGTCGATCTGATCCTCGGGAAGGCTCGGATTGCGGCGCAACAGCTCGCGGACGACCTTGACCGCCATGTCGTCGGCTCGGGTCTTCCAGAAGTAGCCGTCCTTGCCCGCGCGGCCGAACGCCGTGCGGACACCGTCGATGTAGACCACCTCTCGAAGCGTGCGGGACATCGCTGGAGACGATACTTCGCGGGTGATGAGCGACTGGGAGGAACGGGCCACGCGAGCGATCGAGCGTCACGACGACGGAGCGGCGCGTTTGCCCGAGGATGTTGATGGACGGCAGCGACAACTCACGCGCATGGGAAACGCGGCTTGGGCAGCGGGACTCTCGCTGCTCATGGCAGGCCGCGACGAGGAGGCGAGAGCGTGGCTCGTGCGGGCAGCGGAGCGCTATCGCGAGAGCTGGCCGAACGCCCCGGCTGGGAGCTGGGGCCGGCCGATCGGGGCGATGAAGTCACGGCTCATCGCGGGTGACCGAGAGGGGGCGCTCGACGACGCGCGCTGGGCGTTGGAGGCGGGCGCCGCGGAGTCGGAGAGCCCGATCGGGCGCTACGCCGCGGCTCTCGCCAACCTCGTTCGTAGCGAGGACGAGAAGGCCGCGAAGCTGGTTCTCTCACTCCGAGATCGTGACGACTTTCCGCCGGCGGTCGCCGGCTCGCTCGCTGCGCTTTCGGAGAGCGACGCTGGCGCCTACGAGATTGCAATCGGTGAGCTGCTCGATGACTTCGCCGGTAGGGACGATTTCCTCGAGGATATTCCGGTGGCCGACACCGTTCTCGCGTTCCAGGCGCTTGGCGCGCGGCGTGGGTTCGGCGTCCCGCTGCACTCGCCGCTGCTTCCTCCACCGACGAGGGGTCAAGCTTCAGCTTGATCTCGGTCTTAGGTCGAGCGCAACCTCACACCGGGGTCAAGCTGAAGCTTGACCAAGGGCTTCAGTTCTCGCCTGCCGCCAGCTCTTTGGAGCGCACCATCGCCGCCTGGATCGCGTTCAGGAACGCGGCCCGCACGCCCGCCATCTCGAGCTCGCGTATCGCCGCGATCGTCGTGCCGCCCGGCGACGTGACCATCTCGCGGAGCTCGACCGGGTGCATCTTCTCGTCGCGGAGCTGCTTCGCAGTCCCGAGCATCGTCTGCACCACGAGCTGCGTCGAGATCTCGCGCGAGAGGCTGAGCAGAATCCCCGCTTCGATCATCGCCTCCGCCAGGAGCGCGAAGTACGCCGGCCCCGAGCCCGAGACCGCGGTGATCGCGTCCATCGCGCTCTCCGGAACCCGAACCACCGCGCCGAGGTGGGAGAGCGCCTCCTCCGCTAGATCGAGATGCTCCTCTCCCGCGTGTGCGCCTGCGCAGAGCCCGGCGATGCCCTCGTGCACCGTCGAAGGGGTGTTCGGCATCGCGCGCACGACCGGGACACCCGCCGAGAGACGACCCTCGATCAGGGCGGTCGGAATCGCAGCGGCGACCGTGAGAACGGTTTGCTCAGGGAGGATCAGGCCGCCGATCTCTCCGAGAAGCGCCTCGATGTCCTGCGGCTTCACCGCGATCACGACGAGGGAGGCGCCAACCACCGCGTCGTGGTTGGAGAGCGTGGCCCCGACGCCGTGGCGGTTATTGAGCTCGGTCACACGCTCGGCCCGGCGCGACGTGGCGGCGATCTCCTCCGGCTTCCGCCACTCCGACGACAGGAGTCCGGAGATGAGCGCCTCGCCGATCCGACCTGCCCCGAGGATGGCGATCTTGCGGGAGGCGTTCATGGGCGGAGTCTACGAGCGGGCCTGAGGTACCGCCTCCGTCCACGCTCCTCGCTCGTCGAGCGTCCGCTGGCGGCGCAGGCCCACCGCGCGCAGGTCCGCGTCGAGCTCGTCGTCGCTCAGCAACTTCGACTCGAAGATGTGGAAGAGCTGTTCCCCGTCGACCCGGTACTCCATCTCACCCGAGATGCGGTCACCGTCCTGCTCGAAGCTGCGGAGTCGGAGCCGAACGTCTCCAAGGTCGCTCCACTCTGTGCTCGGAGTCCAATCGCGAGGGAAGCCCTGTAGGAGCACTTGCCCGTTTGGAAGCACGTGTCGCGCGCAGGTCGCGAGATAGATGCGCCGGGTCCCAGGGTCACGGTCGTTGATGAAGTTGCTTGCCAGGACGACGACAGGAAAGCGTCGTCCGACGTCCACCGTCTCCAAGTCGGCGACGATCGTGCCAGCGCCACGAATCAGCGCCAGCATCGCGCTCGAGTTGTCGACTGCGACGACTCGGTGTCCGAGCGCAAGCAGCGCATGCGTGATGCGACCCGCGCCCGCGCCGAGCTCGAGAATCTCGCACCCGGGCGGCACCGCCTCGTGGATCAGCTCGGCCTCGCCCAGCGAGGGCAGCCGCGCATAGAGCAGGACGGGGCTTCCGTCGGGTGCGATGTCGCTCACGCGGCGGGTCTGTACGCGCGGCGTACGAGCCGCGCGCGGTCGGCGCTCGCGCCCGGGACGAGCCCGCGCGCGAAGCCCGCGAGCAGGAAGACGCTCGCTAGCCCTTGCCACTCTTCGTACGGGGTGAGCAGCTCCGCTGTCTCGTTCGTCTGGTCGGGCCAGCGTCCACGGAGCGAGGCGAAGAGCTTGACGAGGCTCAAGTCGGCCACCAAGCCGGCGTCGTAGCGACCGAGACCTTGCAGAGCGATGACGCCCACGCTCCACGGGCCGATCCCGCGCTCACGCTGGAGCCGGGCGAGCGCAGTCGTCGCCAGCGATGTCTTCAGGGACTCGAGATCGACTCGTCGCACGAGCCGGGCGAGGGTGGCTGCGCGGCTCTCGGCGAGTCCGCAGCCGGTCAGCGCCGCCGAGGAGAGACCCGCCAGCGCTTCGCGCGTCGGCGGGCTCTCGCCGCACGCCCGGATCACCGTCCGCTCGATCTCCCGGGCACGGCGCGACTGGATCAGCTGGCCCGAGATCGCTCGCAGCGCCGCGTGCGCGACGGTGGAGGTCCGGGTCGTGCGCAGACCGCGGAGCGCGCGGACGGACGGGCCGAGCAGAGGGTCGCGCG
>JACCTK010000329.1 GCA_013812465.1 Actinomycetota bacterium | reverse complement strand
CGCGCGACGCGCCGGTCGCGGCGACCTGGAGCCTGATCGCGCACCTCAGTCAAAGAGTCGAGGTGTACTCGCTTCCGGAGCCGTTCCTCTCAGCGGAGTGGGGCACCTCGCTCACGACCGCTGAGCTTGCAGAGCGTGCCGAGCGTGTGCGTTTCGTCGCCTACCGTGACCTCGACGTCCTCCCGTCGGGCGGATACTCGCCACCAGAGGATCTTTCGACCATCAAGCGACTGCTGCGTCGACTTGGCTTCGTCGAGGTCGAGCGCGTCGGGCGGGTGCACGTTCTCCAGCGGCTCGAGAACGGTCGTTAGGCTTCGCCGCCGTGAAGGTCGCAAGCCTGGAGACGCTCTTCTGCGACGCCGGCTGGCGGCCCTGGATCTTCCTCAAGGCGACCACCGAGGACGGGCTGGTCGGCTGGGCGGAGATCACGGACTCGCACGGCTCGCCGCGCGGCCTCGCCGGGATCGTCGAAGACATCGCCCCGGTCGTGGTCGGGCGCGATCCGCGCGCCGGCGAGCGGATCTACTGGGATCTCTACCGCCATACGAGGCAGAGTCCCGGGTCGGTCATCGCGAAGGCGATCGCGGGGGTCGAGAACGCCCTCCTCGACATCAAGGCAAGGGCGCTCGAGGTTCCCGTCTACGAGCTCTTCGGCGGTCCGACGCGCGAGACGATCCCGCTCTATTGGTCGCACTGCGGGACGACGAGGGCGCGCGCGTGGGAGGTTACCGCCACGCCCAAGCTCGCGTCGTACGACGACGTGGTGTCGCTCGGGCGTGAAGTCGTCGAGCGCGGGTACCGCGCGTTCAAGACGAACGTCGTCGTTCCGGGCGACGCGCCGCAGGTGCTGATGCCGGGCTTCGGAGAAGGCGGAGGGACACAGAACGCCGAGGAGATCACCGAGGCGCTCGTCCGCCTGCTGGAGGCGTTCCAGGAGGGAACCGGGGACGCGGCGCGTCCGATCGTCGACCTCAACTTCAACCTCGAGCCGGAGGGCTGCGTTCGCGTGGCACGGGCGCTCGAGCCGTTCGACCTCCTCTGGCTCGAGGTCGATCTCTTCGATCCCGCCGCACTAGCGCACGTGCGGCACGTCGCGCCGATGCCGATCTGCTCCGGGGAAAATCTCTACGGCAGCCGCGGATTCCGGCCCTTCCTGGCGGCGGGCGGGATGGACGTGGCGTCGGTGGACGTGATCTGGAACGGGTTCCACCAGGCCAAGAAGATCGCCGACCTTGCGGAGACGTTCGAGGTCAACTGCGCCCCGCACAACTATTACTCGCACCTCGCCACCTTCATTGCCGCCCAGTGGTGCGCAGCGATCCCGAACGCGCGCATCCTCGAGCTCGACGTCGACGACGTGCCGTGGCGCGACGAGCTCGTCACTGCCGTACCGGAGATCGTGAACGGGGAGCTGCGCGTGCCCGCAGGCCCGGGCTGGGGGGTCGAAGTGCGGGAGGACGTCCTCCGCGAGCACTCCTGGCCGGCCGAGTGAGGCTGAACCGGCTGCCGCGTGAGGGTGTCGCGGCGGTGGCCCTCCTCGCACTCGACACCGCCATCCGGCTTATCGTCGGAGACCCGTATCCCGGCGCGACGTTCCTGCTGCTCGCCGTCTGCGGGATCTCGCTCTTCCCGTTTCTCCCGGACGAGCTCGGCAGGTTTTCGCTCCACCTGGCTGTTCTGCCGGCGCTCGCAGTCGGGTCGTTCGCGATCCTGCTGACGACGGTCTCGCTCGTCGGCGTTCGGCTCACCGAGCTCTCGATCAGGCTCGCGGTGCTCGGTCTCGTCGCCCTGCTCGTGAGCGTGGCCGGAGCGCTACGGCGACGGGAACGCGCTGCCCAGGAGGCGTCTCGGTGGTCGCCGAAGGAGGGACTCGCGATAGCTGCGCTCGCGGGAATCTTCTGCGTCTCGCTCGCCGCGGGCTGGGACGTCGTCGATCCGTTCCCGCCTCCTGGCTCGGACTGGGGCTACTACCTGCTCCAAGCCGACGAGATCGAGGCGCAGGGTAGCTTGGCGCCCGACAACCCCTACGGTGTCGGAGAGGTTCGCACGCTCGGCAGCTACCCGGGCGTCGGTGCGATCTACGGGAGCATGCGGATCCTCGACGGGGTCTCGTCGGAATCGTTTGTTAGGGGTCTTGCCGTCGCGGTCGCGCTGACACCCCTCGCCATCTACGCGGCTGTGGCGGCACTCTGGGGTGTAGGAGCGGGGCTCGTGGCAGCCGCGGCATACGCCGTCGCCCCCACCCATCTGGAGCCTCTGTACTGGCACGGTCTCGCCACGACGCTCGGGCTTCTCTTTCTCCCGCTCGTCGTTCTCGCGCTCGGCCTCCAGTATCGAGGCCGACGCGACCTACGGGTGATCGGGCTGCTCGGCTTCTCCCTGGCCGCCGTCGCCGTGATGCACTCGGTGAGCGCGGGACTGGTCGCGGTGCTGCTTGCCCTGATCCTCCTGGGAGACGTCTTCGGTGGGCTGGTCGCTCGAGCGGGCGCGCGGTCGTGGTGGCGGGAAGGGATGGCGAAGCAGGTGCTCGCGGGAGTTGCCGCGGGAGGTGTTCTCGGGGCTGGGGTGATCGTCCAAGCCAGGCAGCAAGCAGCCGAGTTGGGCTCACCCGTGAGCTACCACTTCTACGACTCGGACTGGCTCGACTCAGGCACCCTCGAGTACTACTTCTCGTGGCCGTTTCTCGGGCTCGCCGCCGCAAGCCTGGCGCTCGTCGTCTGGAATCGCGACCTTCGGCGCGATCGCGCGCTCGTTGCTGTCGCCGGCCTGATGCTCTCGTCGATCCTCGTCAGCCAGCTCTGGCGCATCCACGTCGCTTTCGAGTACCGGCGCGTCGTCTATTACATCGCTCCGGCGCTCGTGGTAATGATCGGAATCGCCGTCGCCCGGATGCGGCCGCGCTGGTTGTCCGTCTCGGTCTATGTCATCGCCGCCGCGTACATCGCGCACAGCTCGATCGGGTTCCGACTGCCGGAGCGCGTGCTCGAGGGCGGCGAGGAGAGGTCCGAGACGGTCGACACGCTCAGGGAGCTCCGGGTCGTGCTCGGCGAAGCGGACGCTGATGGTCGCTCGCTGGTCGTCGCCGACGGCTGTCTCGGCGTCCGGGTTCCGTACCTCGTGCAATGGCCGACGACGATTGCGTTCGAGGACTGGCAGGTCGGCTTCACCAAGCTCGTTCCCGAGGCCCGCGCCGCCAAGTCCGTGCTGCGAGGCGGGCCCGAAGGCCGACGCCTTGCCGAGGAGCTCGGCGTGCGCTATGTCCTCGTAGACCCGCGCTGCACGCCGAATGTCGAAGCGGATCTCGGTGGGACGACGGTTTTCCGGGGAGACGAGCTCGTCATTCTCGAGTTGACGGAACCCGCGTGAGTACCTGCGCGTAACCCTCGACGACGAGCTCGAGCGACGTGTCGATCTTCAGCGTTCGGGCGTTCTCGGCAAACCAGGTCGCCGTGGACTTCCGGAGGGTCGGCCCGGCCTCTAGGACTCGCTCGATCGCGCTCGCGAGGCTGTCGGGCGAGACGTCGGGCGCCACTGCTCCGTTGACACCGTCCCGAACGAGCTCCGTCGCAGCGTTCTCTGGGCCTGCGACGACGACGCTGGGTGTGCCCTGTGCGGCAGCTTCGACGACAACGAGGCCATAGCCCTCGCGCTCGGAAGCGGTTACGAGGCAAGCAGCTCTCGCTATCGCGTCGGTGACCTCATCCTCAGGTCGGCGGCCGTGGTGCAGCACCGACGAGTCGAGCTCGAGCGTGCGCGCGAGCTCCTCGACGTGCGCTCGCTCCGGACCGTCTCCATACAGCTCCAGACGAAGCTGTGGGTTGCGTTCGCGGGCTCGCGCGAAGGCGCGGACGAGATGGCCGACGCGCTTCTCCTGCACGTGGCGTCCTGCGTAGACGACGAGTGCTGGATCGACCTCGGCAACCGGCGCCGCGTGCACTGGCCCAGCGTAGAGGCCTGGGAGGAGCACGGGTGTCCCGGAGTACCCGGCTTCTAAAAGCCGCTCCGCGTGCAGACGCGAGAAACAGTAGGCCGTGTGCGGCATGACCACGCACGTCTGCTGCACCAGCCAGCCGATCGTCCCGATCGACACTCCCGCGTAGCGACGCCAGTACTCCTTCGTCCAGATCTCGAGCCAGTTCACGACGAGCGCGTACTTGCGACGCCGTCCGATGGCGCTCGCCGCCAGGAGGGGAAAGTACGGAAACGACGCCATGTGGACGATGTCGTACTCCGATCCGTGGCGCCAGAGGTGGCGCGCGACGGCGAGCCCGAAGCGGACAGGAGGCATCAGCGTGCGCCGCTCGCGCCGGTATACGCGACCTGCCGGAGTGAGCCCGAGCACACGTACTCCTGCGAGATTCGGGCGCTCAGCCTCGTCCCAGTGCCGCATGGTCACGTACGTCACGTCGTGTCCGGTCGCCGCGACATGGAGCGCGAGATCGCGCATCCACCGCTCGGCGCCGCCGACGGTCTGGGGGAAGAGGTGGTCGTAGACGAGGCAGACCCGGGGCTTCGAGGACTTCTGCGATCGGCTAGGCGAAGCCCCCTCGCCCCAATGGGCCGACAGCCCAGAGAGCCGCCGCTTGACCGGGACTGGAATCCGGCGGTGGCGCAGCCCTAGTTGGAGACCCGCGAACTTGGCCGACTCGTAGACGGCGGCATAGGGCAGCCAGCGCCTCCTCCCCGTGCGCCAGAGCCAGGCGATCTCGCCGAGCGCATAGCGAAACCCGGCCTCGCGCAGGGCGAGCCGAGACGAGGGCGCCTCGCTCACGTACGCGCGGTCTGCCGACACGCCGGAGTCGAAGAAGCGCCGGAACGCGCCAGCGATCGTGTAGGCGTGAGAGTGCCGAACCGCTGCGCGCGGCTCGTACACGATCTCCAGACCTGCGAGCAGGACTCGCCTCGACCACTCTTGGTCCTCGCTCATGATGACGTCGGCTGCGAGGGGATACCGCTCCAGCACGGCACGCGGCACAGCCGAGTTCACGTTCGAGAAGAGCGTCGCCTGGAAGCTGAGCCGGTCCGGGTCGGTGAGGCGCTGTCTGCGAGCCTCCGGCCCATACAGGAAGTCGAGGAAGTACCGCTCGGACGGGATCGCCTCCTCGTGTGGGAGCTGACGGCCGTAGACGCCGGCGACAGTGGCGCTCTCGCGGAGTGGGGCGACGAGTGCGGCGAGCCAGCGCTCGTCCACTGCGTACGCGTCCTGGGAGGTGAAGACGATGACGTCGCCGCGCGCGAGCTCGGCGCCGAGATTCCGCGCTCCCCCGTGGGTGAACTCCTCGGGGAGGATCTCGTGCACGCGCGCGCCGAGCCCGCGCGCGCGCTCGGCGCTGCCGTCGCTGGAACCGGAGTCCACGACGACGACCTCTACGTCTTCGTCTACTTGCTGCCGCAGGATGGCCTCGAGGCAGCGGACGAGATCGAGGCCCCCATCCTTGACCGGGATGACGACGGAGATCATCGGATCGGGGTCGCTGCGACCACGAACTGATATGCGAAGAGTGGAGGCCGCAGGCGACCGATCGCGTGTGCGGCTCGCTCTACCACGGGTACTCCGATACCGGGAACCGGGACGGTGTAGTCGAACACGACGACGCGGTAGCCCGCACGCCCAAGCGTCTCGACGAGGGTGCGGCGCGTGAAGAGATGGAGGTGGGTGCGATCGAGGATCCCGCGCTCGGTATAGCGCCAGCGCCCCACGAGGAGCCCGAGGCGCATCGTCCAGTTCGCGACGTTCGGCGTCGTCAGAACGAGGCGGCCGCCTTCTCGCAGCAGCGGCCGGACGCGAGCCAGGAACTGCTCGGGCTCGCGCAGATGCTCGATCAGGTCGCCGCACACTACGACGTCGAACGAGCCTTCGAGAAACGGCAGCTCCATCGTCTCCGCATCGCCGACGAGCACCTCGGCGCACACCTCTCGTGCGGCCTCGGCCGCCACCTTGTCCTGCTCGATTCCGACGACGGTGCAGCCGCGCTCGACCAAGGGCCGAGCGAGATAGCCGCTCGAGCAGCCGACGTCGAGCACGTGCTTGTCCGAGCCCACGAGGGCGAGCAGCTTCACGTGCCCGCCGTGCGGGCGTTCGTTGAGCGCGACATATGCAGGGTCGGATGCGGCCATACGGCTAGCCGCGGCGCAACGGCATCGTGAGGAGCGCGAGGAAGAAG
>JACCTK010000325.1 GCA_013812465.1 Actinomycetota bacterium | reverse complement strand
ACTTCACCGACGCGTTCGGTGAGGCGAGCACCGTCGCGAAACAACTCGCCGCCCATCGCGAGAGCGAGAGCCAGCTCGTCCGCGAGCTCTCCGGGACCCGCGGCACCGGCTTCGGCCTGGTCGCGTCGCCGAAAGAGATCGTCGAGGGAACGATGAACGCCCTCGGCGCCGCAGTGGCCGCGCTCGGCGAGAAGGCTCCGGACGAGCTCGAGGCCTACCGGGCTCTTGTGCTCGACGTCGCGACAGCGGTGGCGGAGGCCAAGGGCGGCGTACAAGACGAGGAGCAGGCGGCAATCGAGAGGATTACCGCGGCGCTCGGCTAGCCCGGTCAAAGTCGACGGCGCGCTCCCCCCATGTCCTCGCAGTTAGCGCTGTGGGCTAGCTATTGCCGCCAGGCGGACTACCCTTCGAATATGGCGTCTACGAGTCGAGAGCGCGCAGAGGACGCGCGCGAGGCCAAGCTTCTCCACATTCGCGAGCAAGTTTCCTCCGGTGATCTGGTCATCCGAGGGATGACGAAAGCGGAGCGAGTGAAGTGGTCGAGACAACGAGCCAAGCTCGAGGCCGACTGGACACCCGAGGAGCGCGGGCGTCGCGACGTTGCCCTCCGGAATCGAAGTCGTCGGTCCGAACGCGCCGCTTGACGCTGCAAGTCGGTCCTTTCGCGAGCTTCTCCTGTCCCGCGGCTGCCTAATCAATGCAGTAGAAGCGCCGCTACCAGAACGGTTGCCGATGGGCCGTGAAGGATTCGAACCTTCGACCTTGGGATTAAGAGTCCCCTGCTCTACCAACTGAGCTAACGGCCCGGGACGCGCAAGTGTAGCCCTGGTCTCACGGCTTCAAGCCGGTGCAGCCGCGCAACGAGCGCCACGATGCGAGCTCCTGCTGACGCTCGCTCCCAGACAGCGGCCGCGGGACTCCGTCCACGATTCGCGCGGGCGCCCAGCGGTAACGGTCGATGCGGCGACCGGTCGCGGTTACGAGCAGCACGCCTGTCTGGGTGGAGAGCGCGCTCGTCCCGTACCAGACGAAGTTTCCGAGGCCGTAGCCCACGAGCGCTTTCCCCATTCGCCCCGTGCCCAGGAGCCGGTGCGCGTGACCGCCGACGATGATGTCAGCCCCCGCGCCGACGAGCTGGCGAGCCAGCGTTCGCTGATCCGGTGTTGGGCACTGCTCCAGCTCGACTCCCCAGTGGAGGAAGACCACCACGGTGTCCGAGGTCCGGCGAGCGCGTCGAACCTCCTGCAGAAGCCTCGGGACTGCCTTCGCAGAGGCAAGGCCAGGCTTCCCAGGCCCGGCTGTCCAGCTTTCGATCAGGTGATCGTCGAGCACCTGGGTCGCTGCCAGGACGGCGATCCGCTGCCCTCTGACCGTCGTGCGATACGGCGCGTACGCCTGCTTCCCGTCGAGGCCGATGCCGATCACCGGAAACCGGTGCCGCTTGGCCGCTGCGAGTGAGTCGCGCAGTCCCGCTTCGCCGAAGTCCATCCCGTGGTTGTTGGCCATCGACACGACGTCCACGGCACCGCCGCGCAGCGCTTCGAAGGCGCTCGGCGGGGTCCTGAACACGAAGGTCTTCGCAGTCGCGGCCCCGCCGTTCGTCACAGCGGTCTCGAGGTTGGCCACGGCGATATCCGCCTCGCCGAGCACCGGAGCGATCGGCGCCAGCAAGCCCGAAGGATCAGCCGTCAGCCTGGACTCGAGGACACCCTCGAAGTGGACGTCCCCGCCGAAGGCCAGCACAACCGGATTTCCGCTCCCGAGCGGGCCTCGCACGACCGCGGGAGCCGCCGGCGAAGCCTCGCTTCTCCCGTTGCCGAGGACGGCGACGAGCGTGCCGAACGCCACAAAAACCGCAGCAGCGGAGAGCCAGAGTGAGCGGCGAGAGATCATCGAGAAGAAGCGCTGAGGCGGGATCGGATGTGCCGTCACGATAGCTCGCGCTTGGAGTAGGCTCGTCGCGGTGCGCAAGGGGATCGTCCAGCTCGTCGCGATCGGGATCGTGATCGGCGTGGCGCTCACGCTGGTGGCGGTCCTCTTCAAGTGGCTCCCGGAGTCTGCGTCCGAGGAGTTCGACCGCATCCAGGTGATCTACTGGTTCGTGACGATCATCTCCATCGTCATCTT
>JACCTK010000315.1 GCA_013812465.1 Actinomycetota bacterium | reverse complement strand
CTGGGCGCACGTGCCTTCGTGGGTCGCACCTGGATTTCGGCTTCATTCCTGGGCGGTCGATGGAGGAAGCGGCGGGTTCCTCGCCAACCGCCTGCGACTCCGCTTCCGCAACGGGACGTCGGATCTCCTGTGGGAGATCGCGAGCGGACATCCCGCGGAGAAAGCAGATCGTGCGACCTGCGAGCGCTCTCGCCGGTCTCGCCGGGTCAGCGGGCGAGTTGTCTACGACGTCGGGGACGACGCCGCGTACGTCTGCATCTCGGTGAAAGGACCATGGGGAAGAGCGTTGCTCGCGGTGAGCGTCCGCGAGGTCACCCCCACGGCCGATGTCGGAATCTCGCAGTGCGGAGGATGGAGGCCAGCGCGAGTGCGCTACCGTCACGGTTCAACGTCAAAGCGAGCGCTCTCGTTCCACGCACACGGGCGAACGCGCTGCGCGCCGGCTTCGGTGGTCCCGTGCCGCTTCCGAGCACGATTGCGCGCGGGTTCATCTTCACACGATCGTTCGTCCAAGACCGGAGTAAGTACTTTCCGCGGACGGCATACGCCTGGTTCGGTCGAGGCGGCCGCAAGCTCCGCTGGACGGTCGCTCCCTCGGGATACGGTCCCGACACCACCTGCACGCGCTCAGGCCCGCGTTACCCGGTGGGCGAGTTCATCGACGGCCGGAGCGTGTACCTGGCTGACGGCGTACAAGGACAGGCAGCGTGGATCTGCGTAACCGAGCCCAAGCGGATCACGATCGAGCTCTGGAGCGACCACTCCGTAAGCCGAAAGGCGCTCGTGCGGATGGTCGCGAGCGCCCACGAGTACGGCGAGATCAAAAAATCTCCGGGCACCAGGGAGCGCGGTCCGAGGCAAAGAGCGCGTCGGCGCGCGCGAGACCGCCCCGCGACGCCTCCTCGACCAGCCCCGCCCGCGAGAGCTGCGCGAATGAGAAGGCTCCGAGGTACGCCGCTCCGAGCGACTGGACGTCTAGACGCAAGTCGGGACGCCTGTTCGACCGCTTGGCGACGCCGTCCGCGAGCGTCCACGTGCCCTCGTTCCACGGGCAGAACGTGTCTCGTACGTCGAACGTGATGCGGCTGTCCGACCGGTAGCGACGAGCTGAGAGGGTCGCGCCGACGTCGACCGGGCGCACCCAGAGCCCGGCATCGGCCCGGAGGTCGAGCTGGTCGGGTCGCGCGACGAGATGGATGAGCGGGTGATCAACCGGAAGGAGCCCGGCGACGATCTCGTGGGTCCAGTCGACCTCGAGCAGGAACCGCCAAATCTCTCGCGTTCCCGACGGGCCGAGGCCGATCGCCTCGACGACACGAACCCTGCGCCTCCAGTGACCGTCTTCCTCGGATTGGACGATGCGATAGAGGGCATATCCCGCCGCGCGTCCGTCGATCTCGAGCAGAGCGCGGTTGAGCGGGCCGGCGCCGGGCGGACGCCTCGACGGGTCGTCTCGTAGCCTGCGGCTCTCCCACCAGGCCTTCGATCGCGAGAGGAAGCCGGGCGACTCCGTCCTCACCCTGTCGTACAGGCGTGGGAACGCTTTCGCAGCCTCGTCGTGCTCGACCAGCCGGACCTGGCCGCTGCGGGCGGAGATTCCTGGGCGAAGCGTCGCCCACGTGCGAGGAAGCCGGATCTCGTTGGTCAGAGAGGCGAGCCCGTACCCGAAGCGCCCGTAGATCGTGGCCTCGGAGGCCCACAGAGCTGCGAACGGCTCACCGCGCTCGTGGATGTCGTCGATCTGAACTCGCATCATCCGCGAGAGGAGCCCGCGACGCCGGTGGGTCGGGAGCACTCCGACGACGGTGACTCCCGCGCACTGCACTGGGCCGCCGGGGACGGTCATCTCGAACGGAAACACGCCCGCCCCGCCCACGATCTCCTTGCCGTCGAAGGTCGCATGCATGCGTTCGACCGGCAGGGCCTGCGAGAAGCGCTCGACCTCTTCCCCCGTAGGCACCCAGCCGAAGTAGTGGCCGATCGCGCCCGCCGCCTGCCCGAGCTCGTCCAGCGAGCGGCACGGTCGAACACGGTAGGCCATTCCCATTCCTCCTTGCGAGCTCCACGGCGACGGCTCGGCGGACTCTACAACCGCGTCAGAACCCTTCTGGGCAGTAAGGCGGCAGCGGCGTGGCGAAGAGCGCGGTCGCGCGGGCGAGGCCACCTGGCCGAAGCTCTCGCGCCCGGCCGGCGGCGGCGAGACGCTCGAACGAGAACGCGCCAAGGTACGCCGAGGCGAGATCGGCGATGTCGAGCGCGACGTCTGCTTCGGCCTCGCTCTTTCCAGGCTCCGAGCCAACCTCCCAACGGCCCGCATTCCGCGGGAACATGCCGTCCGCGACGTCGAGCACGACGGAGTCGCTCGCCGAGAACGAGCGTGCGGCCAGCGCCACCTCGAGGTCGACCAGCCGCAGCCAGAGCCCGTCCGAGACCGAAAGATGCAGGCGTCGCGGGTCGCTCGCCATCAGAAAGAGCGGCCACGCAGGGTCAACGGCGTCCGACTTGACCTTGACCACGAGATCGATGCCAAAGAGAAAGCGCCAGAGCTCGGCGGTCGCGTCCGGGGCGGTGGCGAGCGCCTCGACGATGTGAACCTCTCCCCTGGGCGTCCCACCCTCCCACTTCGAGGCGATCCGGTAGAGCGCGTAGCCGACGGCCTCGCCGTCCATCTCGAGCAGCGCGTAGAACTTCGGACCGCTGCCTTCGCGCCAGTGCTCGGGGTCGGCTAGGCGGCCCTGCGTCCACCACTCCTTGTCTCGGCTGAGCATCCCCGGACGCCCGCTACGGATGCGCTCGTAGATCGGGGGGAAGAGCTCGGCAGCCTCGTCGGCGGTCAGGAGACGTACCGAGCCTCGCGGTCCCGGATCGTTCCGAAGCGCGAAGGCGCCTCGCTCCGCGTCGAGCTCGGTCGCAGGAGCAGCCATGCCGTAGCCGAAGCGGCCGTAGATCACCGACTCGGACGCCCACAGGATGGCGAGCGGCTCCCTACGCTCATGGACGTCGTCGAGCTGGCGGCGCATCAACTCGCGAAGCACGCCCTGTCGCCGATGGCTCGGCAGGACGCCGACCCAGGTGACTCCAGCCGCCCTCGCCGTGCCGCCCGGAATCGTGAGATCGAACGCCCACGAGGCGGTAACCCCGAGAGGACGATCGCCGTCCCAGGCCGCGAGCACGCGATCGAGCGGCATGAGCCCGCCCCACCGCTCGATGTCGTCCTCCTTCGCCTCCTCGCCGAACGCGGCGTACGTCGTCCGTAGGGCAGTGCCCAGCTCTTCCGCCGAAGGGCTCCGGTACTCGAGGCTCATCGCTACGCAATCTTCTCGAGCGGCGCGTACTCGACCATGAGCCGCCTCTCGGTGCCGTCCTCGGCGAAGCGGATGGTGACAACGCCACCCGGCTCGAGCGCGGTGACGACGCCCTCTCCGAGCGAGGCGTGACGGACGGAGTCGCCCGTCGAGAGCGCCAGCCCGGGGTTGCCTCCCTGCGGCGCGGCGCTCGCCGGCGATCCGTAGCTCGCCCACGAGGAAGGCTTCAGGCGCTCGCGCTCCGCCTCGCGCGGCAGCTCGTCGAGGAAGCGCGACGCGAGGTTGTAGCTCCGGCGCCCCCAGAGCGAGCGCGAGAGCGTGTGCGTCATCGTCAGCCGCTCCATCGCGCGCGTCATCCCGACGTAGCAGAGGCGCCGCTCCTCCTCCACACCCTGCTCCTCGATCGCGCGGATGTGCGGGAAGATGCCCTCCTCCATCCCGATCGCGTAGACGGCCCTGAACTCGAGCCCCTTGGCGTTGTGCAGAGTCATGAGCGTGACGAGGCCGCGGTCGTCGGCGATCGTGTCCTGGTCGGAGACGAGCGAGATGTCCTGGAGAAATCCCACGAGCGATGCGTCGGCCGTCTGCTGGCGGTATTCGCGGGCGACGCCCACGAGCTCCTGCAGGTTCTCGATCCGGCCCCGCGCCTCGATCGTCCGCTCGGCCTCGTAGGAGTCGAGAATGCCCGTCTTCTCGAGCATGCGCTCCACGACCTCGTCAACCGGCAGGTCCTGCGCCTGGGCCATCAACGACTCCATCGTCGAGCGGAAGCCGCGGATCGCGCGGCAGGCCGCGGAGGTAACGCCGGCGGCCTCGGGATCCGCCAGCGCCTCCCATAGCGTGCGGGCGGTCGTATCGGCGTAGGTCACGACCCGCGCGAGCGAGGTGTCGCCGATGCCGCGCCGGGGCCGGTTGGCGATGCGCAGGAGCGAGCCGGCGTCGCTCGGGTTGACGAGCACGGTCAGATACGCGGTCGCATCCCGGATCTCCGCCCGCTCGTAGAAGCGCGGCCCGCCGATGACCTGGTACGGCACGTCCTGGCGCACGAGCACGTCCTCCAGCACCCGCGACTGCGCGTTCGTCCGGTAGAAGACCGCGATCTCGCTCGCCGAGAGCCCCTGGTCGATCAGCCCCGCGATCTCGGCGGCGACGAAGCGGGCCTCCGAGTGCTCGTCCTCGAGCTCGACGACCCGCACTGGGTCGCCCTCGCCGAGGTCGGAGAAGAGGTGCTTCGGCTTCCGCTCGGTGTTCTGCTCGATGACCGCGTTGGCCGCGCGCAGGATCGAGTTCGTCGAGCGATAGTTCTGCTCGAGCGTGACCACGTGCGTTCCGGGAAAGTCGCTTTCGAACTCCGTGATGTTGCGGATGTCGGCCCCTCTGAACCCATACACCGACTGATCTTGGTCGCCCACGGCGCAGACGTTCCCGTGCTTGGCGCCGAGAAGCTGGAGCAGGCGGTACTGCGCGTGGTTCGTGTCCTGGTACTCGTCGACGAGGATGTACCGGAACGACTTCTGCCAGCGGTCGAGCGCCTCCGGAAAGCGCTCGAACACCTGCACGGTGAGCATGAGCATGTCGTCGAAGTCGACGGCGTTCGAGGCGTGGAGGCGGCGCTGGTAGAGCTCGTACACCTCGGCGACCGTCTGGTCCCAGAACGAAGCGACCCGAGCCAGGTACTCCTCGGGCGAGACGAGCTCGTTCTTGGCGCGCGAGATCTGCGAATGGATGCCGCGCGGCGAGAAGCGCTTCGGGTCCTTGCCGAGCTCCTCGAGGCATGCTTTCACCAAGCGCACCTGGTCCTGGTCGTCGTAGATCGAGAACGTCGAGCGGTAGCCGAGCCGCTCGGCCTCGCGGCGGAGCATGCGGCCGCAGGCTGCGTGGAAGGTGAGGATCCAGATGGCGCGCGCGGTGGCGCCGAGCATCCGCTCGAGGCGCTCCCGCATCTCTCCCGCGGCCTTGTTCGTGAACGTGATCGCCAGGATCTCGTTTGGCTTGACCTTCAAGTCCTCGACGAGGTGGGCAACGCGATGGGTAAGGACGCGCGTCTTTCCCGAGCCCGCGCCCGCGACCACGAGCAGGGGGCCTTCGGTGTGCTG
>JACCTK010000297.1 GCA_013812465.1 Actinomycetota bacterium | reverse complement strand
CTCGTTTTCGGGACGCACCGAGCGGCGAAGGAAGCCGCCCGGCTCCTCCCAGCCGGCGTGCTGCTGGAGAACGTCGTCGCTGACGAGATTCTCGCCGGCAACGTTTCCCGGGCAGACGACGCTACCTGGTACGTGTTCTCGCGCTCATCCTGGCGGGCCCGCGCGCGCAGGGAGCCCGGACGTCTTCGGCCGCGACCGCGCGTGTGGACCGTCCTGAGCATGGAAAACCTAAAGGAGGAATCCAATGGCACTCCGAACCAGACGTGACAAGCCGATCGAGGAGCTGACGGACAAGCACTTGCGACAACGACTCGCGCGTTCCCAGAAAACGATCGATGATCTTCCGACAGCCGCCGACGGTAGCCAGGCGGAGCGGAAGGCCGCGCTTGCACGGGGCACGGCGGCCGCGCAAGAAGTCCCGCAGCTCCGCGCCGAACTCAAGCGCCGGGAGCGGTACAAACAGCACCGTGAACTGGAGACCAAGATGGCGCGCGGTGCGATCGAGCGCACCCGCGAGGTTCTGTCGCCCGGTGTGATGGAGGGGTTCCAGCGACTTGGGCAGGAGGTGGGGCTCCGGAAGCTCGACCCGAAGCGGTTAGACGCGGACGAGCGCGGCACGGTGCTGAAGTTGTGGTCGGCCGTCGATGCGGGCGATGCTTCGATCGAGGAGCGCACGGAGTTCGAGGCGCTCGTCGAGAAGGCCGCAGGCCAGGAGCCGGGCTTCTTCGACAAGCGGCGTAAAGAGGCACAGACGAAGAGACAACTCGCTGACTTGAAAGAGGAGGCACACGTGACCATGCTCCCCCGCCGGCGCCGTTTCGAGGAGGCTGGAAGCGTCACGTTGCCCCGCGTGGTCTTCGCCTGGCTTCAGCAAGCGAAGGGGAACGACTGGAGCGTCGCGGATGTCGCAACTGTTGCCGTGCTCTTGAGCTGCTTCGAGGAACAGCGCTCGCTCGTCGAGAGCGCAGACTTCGAGCAGGGCGAAGACGGCGAGCCGGTGCTCGTGGGCCGCGGGCCGCTTGCGAAGTGGGCGTTCACGCGCCGGATCAATCCTCACATCCAATATTCCGTCGGCTCGACTGGGTGGGTGGATCTCGGCGCGAGCTTGAAGCGATTGGCGGCGAACGGCTGGGTCGATGTTCGTGAGGTCGCCCGAGGCCGCACCGAGATCAAGCTCGGGCCGGCGGCGCGGGAGTTGCTAGATCGCGATCATCAGTAACGAGTGGCCGTCGCCGCCAAGCGCGAGCAGTACGTGGACGTCGTGTGTCCGGTCTGCCTCCTTCCCCGCACGATCGTCGCAAAGCAGGCGAAGAGGATCGCGAAGGGCCTAGCGGATGGCCGCTGCCGCTCTTGCCGAAATCCACGGGTCCTGCTCCCGCCTGACAACGAAGATCGCCGGTTTTGGCTCCGACGATTCGACGACCAAGAGATCGCCGTGATGGCGGAGGCGTTCTACGGACGCGGGTCCATTGAGGCGGTAGCCCGCTGGCGCGCGAGGCTGGCGGGTACCGGCAACGGTAAGCCTGAGTAGCGCCTCCAGAGGTCCCGCACAGAGCGCCAACGTCAGGGGCTGCGGGTACGCTGAGGACGCGTATCGGCCGGTTGGGGAATCGGGCGAGAGGCTCATCGAAAATCCGGGGGCCGCCATGCGCGGCCCTTGGTTTGTCCAGTCCGACTGGACCGGGGGCTAAGCTTGGGAGAAGCGATGAGATCTCCTAATTTCCCCGACTCGGTCCGATGCAGGTCTTCAAGCCTCACGTAGCCGAACGCCAAGTTCGCCCGGTCGAGTCGTCGGCGCCCGAGCTGCGCGACCTCTCCGAGCTTCTTACGGCTGCCGAGGCCGCCGTACGTACACGGCTCGAACGTAGTGTGTCTGAGCTAGCAATCCAAACCTTTGCCGAAGCTCGATCTCTCGAACGCGATGGCGACCAGGAGGGTGCTCGCGCAAAGCTGGACTGGGTCGAGGTCTACTGCAACGACATCATCGGGCACAGGGTCGATGTGCCGCAATCAGCTGCATGGCCATTCACCGCCGATGAGCAGAAACGCATGTCCGACTTGACCGTCGGGGGCACGGAGCCCGGCAAGGCACGTGCCAGTGTGATGAATTCGATCAGCCCGAAAGAGCGAGCCGCGCGAAGCCGGTCGGCTTGGCACTCGGCCAAGCGGAAGATCACGCTCTTCCGCGTTGGGGCAGCTCGGGGTCGTTGCACTCCGGTGGTCCGTTCGGTTCGGCCAATCGCTCGTCCGCGTCAGCACCGTCGCCATACGACGAGGACCTCACGGGGGTCCCCTGCTCGAAAATCGGACGGCGACGGTCCACCAGATGACCTAGTACTTCGCCCGCCGTCGTGCGGGCGTCTCGGCGTGGGAGAGCGGCGATGAAGCGCGAGCTTCCGCTGACCGGCTGGCAAGTCGCGGCCAGCTGCCTGCGCGGGTGCGTGCAGGCGGCCCGCGAGAGCCTCGACGAGTCCGAGTGGGACGCGTTCCTCGCCGACTACTTCGAAATCGGCGCCAAGCTCGGCCGTGACCGCCTCGTGCGTGACCTGCGAGCTTGCCAGGAGGACGAAGAGTGAGCGCCTTCGTCGAGGAAAAGGCACGGCGCCTCCTCACAGAAGGGCGGGTTCGTGCCTGGTGCGACGAGGCCGGTCTTCGGGTGTTGGTCCGTGGAGACCACGACACCTACCACATCCACGTAACAGGTCGAGGGCTGTGGTGCCCGTGCCCGAGCAGGAGGCGAGACTGCTCGCACGCTATCGCCGCCGAGCGGATCGTGGGACGGGCATGAGCCGTCCGATCCCTGCCCCGAAGGCTTGGCCAGACGTGGATGAAGTCAGGACCGCGCATCGTCTTTGGGCCGGGCGCGTGTTGTCGCCACGGCTGGAAGTCATGGAGGCGCTCCTCGCGGGCCAACCGGTCCCGGCGAGACGACTCGACCAGGCGTGGGTTTGCTCCCTGAGCCTGGCCGGCGATGTCGTTCTCGATGACGCGCTCGTGCTCCGGATCAATGCGCACGGGCCACTACTCAGCGATCCGCTGCCAGTCCGCGAGAGCGGCAGTGGTCGTGTCCTCCGACTCGGCGATGCGGGACTGAAAGGCAGAGATGACTGATCACGACGAATTCCCACAAGATCCAGACGAGCGCACCTCGACCGAGTTTGTGGCCTGGCTTCAACGTCTCACGGCCACGGTCACGGAGGATGAGCTGTTCGAGATCCTGGCCAGTCAGAGGCCTCCGAAGGCCAAGCTTGCCCGCCAGCAGATCCGTGGGCGGGTGGTCAAAGTCCTCGCCGAGCAGCTAAAGGCTCTTGACTCAAGCGCGTCCCCGGCGAGAACGGCGGACGCCTGGCTCCAAGAGGGCGGTGAAGATGGCGACCTACTCCAGGGAACGACGTTCGTCGTCGAGGAGACCGTGCCCTGGGACGGCGCCGTCGGCGGCGCGGATGCTCTGGACGAGGTCGCGGACCTGTTCGACGCGTACCTGTACGCGACTCGCGAGTCGCTCGACGCGCTGACGCTCTGGACCGCGTACTCACATACGTACGACAGCTTCGGCCTCTCGCCGATCCTGGACATCTCCTCACCAACTAAGAGATGTGGCAAGTCGACCGGCGTCGTTGTCATCCGCCACACGAGCCGAGCGCCGCTGCTGTCCGGGAACATCACCCCCGCCGCGCTCTTCCGTGCCGTCGAAGCCTGGAAGCCGACGCTCCTCATAGACGAGGCTGACACGTTCGCCAAGATGAGTGACGAGCTACGCGGAATTCTCAACGCCGGACACACTCGCGACACGGCCTTCGTGGTGCGCGCGGAAGGGGATGCGAACGAGCCGAGGCTGTTCTCGACCTGGGCACCGAAGGTTGTCGCGGCGATCGGACGTCTCCCGGACACGATCGAGGATCGCTCCATCCGCATCGTGCTCACGCGCAAGCCGGTCGGCATCGTGAAACGGGACGCCTTCGATCCCGAGGGTGTTCGCCAGGACTGCGAGCAACCCCGCCGGAAGCTCGCCCGCTTCGTGCTCGACAACCTCGACGAGATCGCGAGCGCGAAGGTCGAGCGCCCTGACGGCCTCCATGATCGCGCCTGGAACAACTGGCGGCCTCTGTTCGCAGTCGCAGCAGCTGCTGGTGGCGACTGGCCGAAGCGCGCTGTAGAGGCTGCGAAAGCACTGAACCCTTCATCCGACGACGGTGACACAGAAGACGTGGGGACGCTCGCGCTACGGCACGTCTGGGAGGTACTAGAGCCAGCAGGGGAACTCGCAACCGTGGACATCCTCGTTTACTTGATTGCGAAGGACGAGGGGCCGTGGGCTAAGTGGTGGGAGGCGCAAGTCGCAAAGGGCGAACTCAAAGGCCCCTCCGCCCGGCTCGCGAAGCTTTTAAAGCCGTTCGGCATCAAGCCGAAGCAGCTCTGGATCGACGATAAAAAGGTCCGTGGCTACGACGCCGCCGACTTCACCACGGAGACCGTCTCCGCCTACCTTGAAAAAGACGGTAGGGACGGTAGAGACGGTAGAACCGAGGCTAGGAGCGGAGCGGGTTCTACCGTTCCTACCGTTCCTACCGTCTTTTTAGAGGGTGGTCGCGAGGGTGCGCGGCCGCTACCCGGTGACGACGGCTACCTCGCCGGGATGTTCGCCGTCTTCGAGGCCGGACACATCACCGAGGGCGAGTGGAAGCAAGCCGAGCTTGCTCACCGCTTCGTCGTACAGGCGGTAGCAGCGTGAGCGGCCACGTTGAGTCCTCCCCTGAAGAGGCAGCGCTGTTCGGGGTGGA
>JACCTK010000287.1 GCA_013812465.1 Actinomycetota bacterium | reverse complement strand
CCCGGCGATCCCGCTCGCCGGCGGATGGCCGAGCAGCGCCCACGCAGGGCTCGGCGCGCCGAGGGCAGCGGTCAGGCTTGGCGTGTAGAGCTGGGCGCGGAGCCCGGCGGGAAAGATCTCCATCAGCGCGCCGTAGCGCTCCCACGGCGGCTGCGCCGCGGCCTCCAGCAGGCGCGCCGCGCGAAATACCGTCGAACGCGGATGGCGCCGCCCCGCGGGGAGCGCGCGCAGGGCGCGGGCGCCGAGGCTCGGCAGCAGTGGGATCGCGCCGATCCGCTCTGCGATCTGCATCGCCCGATAGCGCTCGTACCCGGCGAACGACTCGTCGCCGCCGTCTCCGGTCAGCGCGACCGTGACGTGCCGGCGCGCAACCTCCGAGATGAGGAATGTGGGCAGGATCGCCTCGTCGCCGAGCGGCTCGTCGAGGAACGACGTCAGCTGCGAGACGAGCGCGACCGGATCGGGCTCGACGAGGAGCTCCTCGTGCATCGTGCCGAAGGCGCTCGCCGCGACGCGAGCGGCCTGTCGCTCGTCGTAGCGTGGGTCGCGCACGCCGACGGTGAACGTGCGCACCGGCTGGGTTGACTCTTGCGCCATCAGGCCGACGACGATCGTGGAGTCGATCCCGCCGGAGAGCAGCGCTCCCAGTGGGACGTCGCTGACGAGCCGGCGACGCACCGCATCCCGCACCGTCGCTCGTACGAGCTCCAACCAGTCCTCGTCGGCCAGCTCGCGCGGCTCGGCCTCGAGCTCCCAGTACCGCTTCGTCCGGATCTCACCGTTCTCCCACACGAGAACGTGTCCCGGAGCGAGTCGGCGAATGCCGGCGACGCCGGTCTCCACGCCCGGGACGTACTGGAGCGCCAGGTACGCGTCGAGTGCCTGCGGAGAGAGCTCGCGCCGCAGGCCCGGCAGCGGCAACAGGGCCTTCAGCTCCGAGGCGAACGCGAGCGAGCGGTCCGGCAAGGAGACGTAGTGGAGCGGCTTCTTGCCGATCCGGTCGCGTGCGAGGACGAGGCGTTCGCGGGCTCGATCCCAGAGCGCGATCGCGAACATGCCCCCAAGCGCTCGAGGGAAGTCGACCCCGTGCTCTTCGTACACATGCGGGATGACAGCGGTGTCACCGGCGCCTGGCACCTGATGACCACGCTCGTGGAGGCCGCGGCGAACCTCGTGGAAGTCGTACAGCTCGCCGTTGAAGACCGAGACGACGTCGCCGGACTCGTTCGTCACAGGTTGCTCTCCGGTCTCGAGGTCGACGACACGAAGGCGGCGATGGCCGAGGACGCAGCGGCCGAGCGCGGTGATGCCGCCGGAGTCGGGACCTCGATGGACGAGCGCCTCGGTCATGCGGGCGACGACGTCCGGGTCGGCCGGAGCGGAGGGCGATACTAGTCCGCTGATGCCGCACACGACACGGAAACGGTACGCGGTCGTCTCCTGTCACGTCGAGCGACCCCTCGACGACGAGGTCTGGGCGCGCTTCTCGGAGCTGCAGCGGCGTCGGCCAGCCGGATTCGCGATCGCTGCGCTGATGCGTCCCGCGGATGCGACGGCTGGGGAGGACGAGGGGAAGTGGCTCGAGCGAGCGCGGGAGGCAGCCACCCGTGGCCCGCTGGGCCAGCACACGCATTGGACCGCCCCCGACCACGCACGGCCGACTGGTGGCCCGACAGGCGAGCGGGTGCTCGCGGAAGGCCGGCGGATGCGAGAGCTCGGACTCGCGCCGACGCTCTTCTGCGGCGGCGGCTGGTATACGGACATCGAGGTAGCCGAGGCCTGTGTCGAGCTCGGCTACGTCGACTGCACCGCGCGCGCTTGGCGTCCCACGTATCTCGCACCCGGTGAGGTGTGGGCCTCGCTCGGGGAACCCGCGCGCATCCGACTCCTGTCGGAGAAGCTTCTCGCAGCGATCCCTACGACGCATTCGCTGGGCGACCTCGGACGCGCGCTGCTCCGACCGAGATCGGTGCCGAGATTCGTCCACGTCTACTTCCACGACACGGACCTCGCCGACCGCCGTCGAAGGTTTGGCCTGCTGGCGCTTCTCGCTCTTCTCGCCCGTCTCACGGAACCGACAGACCACGCGAGTCTTGCCCACACGACGGAGACCGCGCCCGAAATCTCTTGGTCTGCAGTCACTCGGACGACCTAGGGGCCTGTCCGGAAAGTGGATCCGGCCGCCTGGCACTTTCCGGACAGGCCCCTAGTAACAGACTGTTACTTGGCGTTTTTCAGCCCCGCGTTCTGAGGGTGGCTCTAAGCTTCACGACGTGTCCAAGGCCGCTCCCCCGGCCGAGACGCCGCAGCCTGTTCCGGTACCAGCATCAACAGGACGCGACGTCCGCGCCTCCCGGGTCTATCTCCTCTCCCGCGGGCCGATCCTCGGCCTCGTCCGGCGGGCGCTTTCCGTGCTCACCCTCGTAGCGCTCGATGTTGCCGGGCTCGCGCTCGGAATCTACCTCGCGCTCGTCACGCGGGAGCTCGTCCGCGGCGAGGGAGACATCCTCTGGGGGCTGCTCTGGAGCGAAGGTCCGGCGGAGTGGCTCAAGTTCGCCGCTCCGATCACCGTTCTCGTATTTGCCCAAGCGGGCCTCTACCGCCAGCGCGAGCTGCGACCGGGCGCTGGGCGCATCCTCGCCTCGCTCATCGTCGTGGCCCTGATCGTGCTCGCGTTCGGCATAGGGACGGGATACGACTTCGCGACCTCCGGGCTGATCCCGACCTCCGTTTTCGTCTCGGCTCTCGCGATCGGCCTTCTGCGCGCGTCCTACGAGTCGGTGTCGCTCGAGCTGATGCGAGCCGTGGGGATCAGGCGTCGCGTGGTCCTCGTCGGGGAGGGCAAGGCGCTCGTCGAGCTGCGCAACACGCTTGCCGCCGCTCGCGGCGGGCTGGCCTACGAGTTCGTCGGCGTCGTCGCCCAGGACGGCATCCCGGGCCTGCGCCTCCTCGGCTCCCGGGAGGAGCTGGCGAGCGTGCTCGAAGAGGCGCGCCCGGACGAGGTGATCCTCTCCGAGGCCCACTTCGACGAGAGAACGGTCTTGGAAGTCGTCGAGCAGGCACACCGGCAAGGGATCAAGGTGCGGCTTGCCCCCGATACGACCGAGCTCCTGGTTCAGCGTGGCGAGTACGTTCCAGGCCAGGGCGCCCCGCTCTTCGAGCTTCGCCCGCCCGTTCTGACCGGCGGAGACTGGGCGGTCAAGCGCACCTTCGACATCGTCGTCAGCGTCCTCGTGGCGGTGCTCCTCCTTCCTCTTTGGCTTGTGATCGCGCTGGCGATCACACTCGGCTCGCGCGGGCCGGTGTTGTTCGTCGACCGGCGGATCGGGGTCGGCGAGCGGGAGTTCGAGATGCTCAAGTTCCGGACGATGGTCGCGGAGGCGGCAGAGCTGCAACCCAGGCTCGAGGACGCGAACGAGGCGGAGGGAGCGCTCTTCAAGATCCGCGACGACCCACGCGTCACGGGGGTGGGCCGGGTTCTTCGTCGCCTTTCGCTCGACGAGATCCCGCAGATCGTGAACGTCCTCAGGGGCGAGATGAGCCTCGTCGGGCCGCGCCCGCTCCCGCTACGCGACTACCGGCTACTCGAGGACTGGCATCGCGCGCGCTACGCGGTCCTGCCCGGGATGACGGGCCTCTGGCAGATCTCCGGGCGCTCGGGCCTCACCTTCGACGACCTCGTCCGGCTCGACTTCACCTATCTCGAGAACTGGTCGATCTGGCTCGACATCACGATCATCGCGCGAACGATCCCGGCCGTGATCGGCCGGCGAGGCGCTTACTAGCTGGTACGGGCTAGCCACGCTCGGCATTGCCCGCGCTAACGGTAACGACCGACTCGAGCAATATCTGGTTGGGGATACGAATGGCGCGTCCGTCGCCTGCCTCGAGCACGGTGGCGGCTGACTCGATGCGGCTGATGCGACCGCTGAATCCGGCCACCTCGATCTGATCGCCGACGCGGTAGGCGTTGCCGACATAGCGTCCGGCGCTCAACTGTCGGGCGACGTCGCGCCCACCAAGTCCGAACGCCAGCGCGAACGTCAAGCTGACGGCCACGATGATCAGCGCTACCAGGCCCGTCAGAATGGTCGTCCGGACGCCGATCTGCGCAAGCGCGGTCAGCAAGAAGAGCGCGATGATCGCCGCCTCCACCGCCTGCCGAAACGGACCCGGCAGATCCATCTGCGTCGCAAGCCCCTGCACCCGTGCACCGACGAGCTCCGCCACAATGAAGCCGGCCAGGACGAGCACGAGCGCGATGAACAGGTTCGGCAGGAAAAGGATCAGCTCGTTGAGCGCGGTCGAAAGGGCCGCCAGTCCGAGCAGGGAGAGCGCTGCGACGATGGTCACGACGAGGATCGCAATCCGGATCGCCGTCGCAACAAGAGCGGAGAGGGGGCGCTCGAACCCGATGCGAGACAGAACCCTGCGTGCGCCGAAGCGCTCCCCAAGCCGATCGAGCCCCGCTGAACTCAACGCTTTCCGAACGAAGCGCGCAACGATCGGGGCGAGCAGGAGACCGATGACGAGCAGCACGACCGCACCCACCAGCCGGGGCAGTGCGTCACCGAAGGAGGCTGCCGCCCGATCGATGATGTCAGCTAAGACCATTAGCGATCTTCTCCGCTCCGTGCGGAAGGAAGCAGGACCGCGAGAGCCTCGCGCACAGCCGACGTGAGTCCGCCAACCGCGCCGAGCAGCTCGCGCAGCAAGCTCTGCACGCGCACATGGCGCATCACCGATCGGGCAAATGCGCCATCGTCGCCTTCGGTCTCGCGGCGAAGTGTGTCCAGCAGATGCAATAGGCGCTGCTCCGCGGGAGTGATCTCCTGTTCAGGCGGAAGAAGCTCGCTCATCGGGCAACTCCCAGTCATAGGTGTTGTGGCGTAGGACCTCGATCAACTCTTGTCGGGCACGAAACAGCCGGCCTTTGACGCTGCCGAGTGGCGTCTCCGTGACCGCAGCGATCTCCTCGTAGCTCAGTCCCTCTAGGTCACGCAGCACG
>JACCTK010000275.1 GCA_013812465.1 Actinomycetota bacterium | reverse complement strand
CGAAGCGGCCGCGCTTTAGGTCCTTTCAGGTTCTAGCGCGAACGGGGTCGGCGCCATCCGATTCCGTTCTGGCGCAAGGTATAGCCTGCCTCGGCGGTGATCGCGCGCGTTCTCCACCTCACAGACCTGCACATGGGCCACGGCGAGGCATGGGAGCCGCTCGCCGCTCTAGGTGAGCTCATCGCCGATCTGCAGCCTCAAGTGCTCGTCGCAACAGGAGACCTGGCGCACCGCGGGCGGCGTCGTGAGCTCGAGACGGCAGCGGAGCTTCTTCGAGGGCTCGGACTGCCCTTTTTGGCGGTGCCCGGTAACCACGACATCCCTTTCACCTTGCCTGCGCGTTTCACCCGGACGTTCACGGAATGGGAGCGCGTCTTCGGGACGACCGAGCCGCTGCACGCTTCCGACGGGATCGTGGTCGTCGGGCTCAACTCGGTTCGCCCGTGGCGCCAACAGGGCGGCGCGCTCGCCGACGAACGACTGGCACACGCGATGGCGCGGCTTCAAGAAGGGCCTCCGGACGCCCTGAGAATGGTCGCGTTGCATCACCATCTGGCCGCGCCCCCATGGCGCGCGGCGCGAAAGAGGCCGTTGAGCCACCGCAATGACGTCCTGCGCACGCTGGTCGGGGCCGGCGCCGAGCTGGTCGTCGGAGGACATGTGCACCAGGGTGGCATCGCTGAGCGACGCGAGTTCAAGGTCCTCGAGGAAGGACCTCGCCGAGCCCTTGTTCTCGCGACGGCGCCCGGGCTCGGCCGTCCCCGCCCCGAGCGACGGGACGAGGCGCGGGGCCTGAACGTCTACGAGGCCGACGCCGAGTCGCTCACGGTGAGAAGCTACGCCTGGGACGGGCAGGCGCTGCTCGAGGTGGGTCGCCGAACCTTCGCGCGTACGTAGAGTCCGAGTGCGGCTCTATGGAAGCGTCACTTGCGGATCTCAAACAGCGGCTTGCGGAGATCGATGATCTCGAGCGGACGCAACTCCTCCTCGCCTGGGATACCGAGGTCTGGATGCCTCCCGCCGGCGAGAGCTCGCGCGGCGCGCAGCTCGCGACCCTGGAGGCGATCGTCCACGACAAGCAGATCGACGATCGGATCGGTGAGCTGCTCGCGAACGTCCAGCCGTACGTGGACACGCTCCCGCATGACTCAGACGACGCCTGTCTCGTCCGCGCTGCTCGCCGTCTGTGGGAGAAGAACCGGCGGATTCCGACCGACCTCGCTGCGGAGATCGCCGGGGCGCAGGTCGAGTCGTATCAAGCCTGGGTGAACGCCCGCGAGGAGGAGAACTTCGCGGGCTTTCGTCCGTCCCTCGAGCGAATGCTCGAGCTTCAACGTCGGGTGATCGAGTGCTTCGCGCCCTACGACGATCCGTACGACGTCGTGCTCGACAAGTACGAGGAGGGAACGAAGACCGAGGACGTGCGGCGGATATTCGCGACGCTCCAGCCCGAGATCACCGCGCTCGTGGCAGAGCACGCGAGCGAGACGGACGAGGACGCATTTCTCCGCGGGCCGTTTCCGATCGCGCCGCAGGAGGCGTTGTCCCGCGAGCTCATCGAGCGCTTCGGTGCGAGCTGGGACGTGTTCCGGATCGATCTCGCCGTCCACCCTTTCGCCGCAGCCGTCGGTCTTCGCGACATCCGGCTCACGACCCGCTACGACGAGAGCGACCTGAACTCGCTCTTCACTGCGATGCACGAGTGCGGTCACGGCCTCTACGAGTGGGGCTCCTCGCCCTCCCTCGAGCGCACCCCGCTGCAAGGCGGTCGCTCGTCCGCGCTGCACGAGTCCCAGAGCCGCCTCTGGGAGAACGTTGTCGGCCGCTCGCTCCCGTTTTGGCGCTGGTGCTACCCGCGCGTGCAGGCGGCTTTTCCGGAGGCCCTCGCGAACGTGTCGCTCGAGCGCTTCCATCGTGCGATCAACCTCCCACGGCGCGGGTTCATCCGTGTGGATGCGGACGAGACGAGCTACGGGCTGCATGTGATCCTCCGCTTCGAGCTCGAGCAGGAGCTCCTTTCTGGACGGCTCGCAGTGCGAGATCTTCCGGACGCGTGGAACGCGCGCTTCACAGAGCTGATCGGCCTCGAGGTGCCGAACGACACGCTAGGCGTCCTGCAGGACACCCACTGGGCGAGCGGTCTCTTCGGGTACTTCCCGACCTATCTGCTGGGCAGCGTTCTCTCGGTGCAGATCTGGGAGAAAGCGCACGAAGCCCTCCCCGACATCGAGCGGCAAATCGAGCAGGGAGAGTTCGCAGAGCTGCACACGTGGCTGCGCGAGAACCTGTACTCGCTCGGGAGCAAGCTCCCCCCCGCCGAGACGATCGAGCGGGTCGTCGGAGCGCCGATCGACCCGCAGCCGTACCTGCGCTACCTGCGCGACAAGCTGAGCGCGCTCGCAGCGTCGTAAACCGCAACGCCTGCGGTCTATTCTCAGCGCGTGCACGCCAGGCCGCGCCTTCCGGGGGCTGAGCTCGTTGAGCGTGGCATCGGCGACCTCGCGCGCGGGGAGGAATCCACCGAATCCCTGCTCGTCTCGATCGGCGCGCGGCGCCTCGAGACGATCGGCCACACCCTGGCCACGCCCATCCCGTCGCCCGAGCACCGGCTGTACGGCAGGCTCGCCGTCGAGGACGCGGACGCTGCCCACTCGCGGTACAACGCGCTCATCCGCCGCCTCGTCAGCTACGAGCGCGCCGCCGAATGCGCGAGCTAGCCGACGCGGAGCGAATCCGCCGCTTTCTACGCGAGCTCGGACTGGCCGCCGACGCCGACGGAGCGTGCTACCTCGCGGGCGGAGCCACAGCGGTCCTCCTCGGCTGGCGCGAGACGACGATCGACGTCGACATCGAGCTGGCGCCGGACACCGAGGCGCTCCTGCGCGCGCTCCCGGCTCTCAAGAACCAGCTCCAGATCAACGTCGAGCTCGCCTCCCCGTCCCACTTCATTCCCCTGCCGGCGGGGTGGGAAGACCGTAGTCCGTTCGTGGGACGCGAGGGACAACTCAGCTTCTACCACTTC
>JACCTK010000242.1 GCA_013812465.1 Actinomycetota bacterium | reverse complement strand
GTGGTAACCAAGCGGGCCGTCAACACCATCGTTCCGCACACGATCGCCAAGGATCCGGAGGTGACGGCAATCGTCGAGAAGTACAAGCGGTTGGCGGGGCCGCTCGTGCAAGGCGCGAGCGGCTGAGCTGGACGTGTTCGTCTCGCCAAGTGCAGGCGGTCCGTCACAGCACCGATGATCGGTATCCCAGAACGTCTTACTCGCGGGCACGTACAGTGCGGCTCAGAGGATTTTGAACCTTCGACCTGGGATCCCTCGTTAGCCGCCTGGGGCTGCGGACCGGGGCAGCAAGATGCGCCTTGAGCTTGCAGGCTAGCATCGAGTATCTGACCAAGAAATAACGTCGCTCAGCACTGCTCTTCCGGAGCGCCTACAAGAGCCTGCGCGGAGCTTCTGGGGCGGCCCGACGCCCACGTCGAGCATCTCGAGCTACACGAGAGCGGAGAAACGTGGGCAGCGGTGACCGAACGCAACGCGGTGGTGCTTGAATCCTCGCTCCCGTCTTCCCGCTCGCACAGGACAGAGCCGTAGCCCGAAGTCCGCGGCGTCCACTTGCTGGCAGAAAGTGGTCGGCGTCTTAACGCATCTGTCGTGGGTTGCCGGGGGTCGCCACATACGAAAGTCGCCTTTCAACGCCCGCCTCGTCTTCTACCCGTTGATAAACTCCTCGATGTTGGTGTAGCCGTCTCGATCTCGGTCTTTGGCGCTGTCATTCTTTTTTGGGTTCAATCCACGCTTTAGTTCCCAGAGATTAGGCATACCATCATTGTCCCCGTCCAGACACGGAAACCCTCGTTGCAATCGCGGCCATCCACCAACGTCCTCAGGGTAAGAAATATACCCCCGCCCCTCGAACGTCTTAGCTGGGTCTTTATCATGAGCTCGAGTTCCATCTCTGACGCTGCTGACAATACGTCTGTCGACGAGATCTCGCCGCGTAAACCACTTTCCATCGCAGCTAAGTCCATGAATTGCCCCCGCACGATTGAGTACATCGTCGAAGGCGATAGAGGCATTCGTTGTCGTTACTGCAGGAGCCGGAAACCTTGATGTTATCTTTCCGATCCCGCTATCCGAGAGCAGCGTCATGCTCCTGCCAACGAGGGTGTTACTGTTATCGTCGACAGTATTCGCTCCGCCCAGATAGAAACCATGCGCGCCATCATCTGAGAACCAGGTCTTCAGTGTGCTGTTGGGACCAGACTTGATGTAGTTGCCAACGAAGTTGATCATTGCGCCCATGAGAACGCGAGAACCGGTCCCTCCAGCATTGTACATGAGGTTGTTAACGACATCTGTCGGCCCCGCACCCGCACTTATGTTCGGCAAACGCTGCGAGTGGTGAGCGACAAGGTTATGGTGGAAGCTGTAAAAACCACCAAGCTCGTTACCCAGATTTGGGCCCTTGAGCCCCACTTGGCCAAATGGTTCATTGTCAAGGCTTTCGGAGAAGCTGTTCCACGAAAACGTCACGGATCGAGTGGCCTCCCACGCGATTAGTATCTCGTCTCCCGCCCAACTCAAGGAGTTGTGGTCGACGACGATGTTGTGCGCCTGTCCGCCGCGTGGGCCGTTGATCGAGAGCGCTCGAGCGTTCCGCCCCTTGGTCCCAGGTCGCAAGCGTAAGTAGCGAATGATCACGTCGTGTGTCTTGATCTTTATGTGAACATCGGTAGTCCGGGCCGTCGAGGAGGCAGTACCGGCGGCTCTGACGGTGATGCCGCCACCAGGAGCGGTCTGCCCCGCAACGGTCAGGTAGGGGTTGGTTATCTCCACGACCGACTGGAGTGCGATCGTGCCGCCGACGGCAAAAACGCAGATGCGCGGATTTCTGGCAATCAGGCAGTTGCGCAGACTCCCCGGTCCCGCATCTCGGAGATTGGTGACTTTGATGACGCGTCCGCCCCGCCCGCCGACAGCATTACTTCCAAACCCCTCAGCGGCCGGGAAAGCTGCCACGGCTCGGGAGCCTGAGGAGTCGCGCAAGAAGTAACCGCCGGCGGCAGCAAGCAACACGATGAGCGCGAGCATTCTCGATCTAGATAATTTGGATCTGCCTGCCGCCATCAGCTCTCAGCCGCTGAAATCCGCATTGTGGCTTCACACATCCTACATTCGCCATCCTCTCGCTGGTCGACGTTGTCGATGAGGCTCCTGTAGTCGATGAGGCTCTCCTGTAGAGGTCGGGGACATGCTTTCGACGTCGCGGTGACCTTCCACAACGATGGTCGCGATCATCGCTCATCGCATCGCGACCGTCGTGATCTCTGAGGTCGGCGTGGAGACGACCGCCAACGGGCGAGCCCAGCTGCTCACGACGAGAGAAGCATCCCTCCTGGGCGTTACACAGGCGGACGGTGGGTCGGCTTGTGGAGCGGGACGAACTTCGCTCTAGGGCATCGCCCGATGTCCACGGCTCCGGCTCACGGAGGTCGACAGTAATCGAGAGCAGTGAGGAGAACCGCGAACGAGCTCAATCGACGTTCAACAGCGATTACGTTGTCGAAGAGACAATAATGCAGGAGATCCGCCCGGGGGGCCGGCCAGTCGATGATCGCGCCGCGATGTGCCCGTACGCCTGGCGAGCTCGTAGCCGCGGCCGTCGTGGTTGAACGTGAGCCCGAGGACGTTCTCGTGGTCTCCGATCGAGAAGAAGTGGTTCGTCGCCTCGAGCTGCCCTTCGCGGACGATGTCCATGTCGTTCGAGAACCGAAACCCGAGTGCCTCGTAGAAGGAGCGGCTCTTCTCCGGGTCGGTGATGCGCACCATCGTGTGCAGGAAATCAGCCATGATCCGAGCCACCGCACCCGCCCCGAGTCCCTCGATTGGGGGATCATCCCTCGATCGAGGGATTGCAGTTCCCCCGTAGCGGCGTAGCGTCAGACAGGGAAGGAACGATCGAGCCCACCTGGGGAGGGGAGCCGCTATGACCGAGGCTGGACGCCCGGTCCGTGTCGAGATACTCGCTCGCAAGGACTGCCAGTGCCGCGGCATGGCCCGTATCGTCGTCGAGCGCGTCATCGACGAACTCGATGTCTCCGCCGATGTCAAGGTGGTCGAGATCACGAACCAGGCTCAGGCGAAGAAGCGTGGGTTCCTGGGGTCGCCGAGCGTTCGCGTCAACGGGCTCGACGTCGAGCCGGGAACGAACGGCTCCAGGGAAGTCACGCTCGGCGATCGCGTGTACCGCAGCGAGCGGGGGCTGCAGGGCTGGCCGGACTCACGGTGGATTCGCGCAGCGCTCGTGGTGGCTCAGACGGCCTCTTCGGAGGGCGATGGTGACGGCGGCTCCTCCGCGAGATCCTCCTCGACGAGCCCGTAGCGCACGCCGTCCACCCACTGCTCGTTTCGCCAGAAGGCTCTCCGGCGCACGCCCTCGTGGATGAACCCCGATCGCTCGGCGTGCGCCAGCGCCCGCTCGTTGAAGCCGTAGATCTCCATCTCGAGCCGGTGCAGCCTGAGGTCGTCGAACAGATGCCGCTGGAAGATGCGGGCCGCCTCGTCGGCCACCTTGCCGCCGCGGAAGTCCGGGTGCACGGCGAGCCCGCCCAAGTGGGCGATCCGACTGCGGCGATTCGAGAGCTCGAAGCGCATCGTCCCTGCCACCTGGCCATCCACCTCGATGACGAAAACGCCGAACGCGTCGGGCTCGCGTTCCGAGCGCTCGATCTCGCCGAGGATCTCGCCCCGCTCCTTGGAGCCGACCGCGGCCAGGAACGGCTCGACGTCCTCGTGGGTCACGAGCTGGACGATGAAGTCGACGTCGTCCGCGCGCGCTCGCCTGATGGTCACGGTCATCGGCCGCTCTTTGGTCGATGATTCCGTGGAAGGGGCACGCGGGGGAATTCTGGTTTCTCCCGCGACCGCTCGTCGCAGACGAGCGATGTCATGCCGGCTCCTCACGCGCGTCCGCACGCGAGCGTAGGAGCTGCTGGCCGGAGGCGAGGGCGACGCCGCCGAGGATCAGCACGAGCCCTCCCAGCGCCGCGACCGTTACCGGCTCGTCCAGGAGCACCGCGCCATAGAACACTGCGAAGCCGGGGATCAGGTAGGTGACCAGGGAGAGCCGCCGCGAACCATAGAGCCGCAGCATGTGAAACAGGATCAACTGGGCGAAGGCCGTTCCCAAGAGCGTGAGCACGAGAATGGAGGCGATCGTCTCCGCGTCCGGCCTCGATCCGGGAAGCTGGAAGAGGGCAAACGGCAGCAGGATGAGCCCTCCGGCGAGCATCGAGCCCGTGGCCAGCACCGGGCCGGGCGCGGACTGCACGCTGTGCTGGCCATAGACGCCTGCCGAGGCGTAGAAGAGGGACGACAGAACGAGTGCGAGCGTCCCCATGACCGCTAGCCAGCTGACGTCGGGATCGAACCCGGCGAGCACGGCGACGCCTACCAACCCCACGGCCACGCCAATCATGCGCGTCACACCGACCGGCTCGTGCGGCAGGAAGCGCGCGGCTAGGAGAAACGTGAAGATCGGCACCGTGGCCTGAGCGATACCCGCGACGCTCGAATCAATGTGCTTCTCACCCCACGCGATGAGCCAGAAGGGGATAGCCGCATTGACCGCCCCGAGCACGAGCGCGGGGCGCCAGTGGCGGCGGAGGTCGCTGACTGCGCGCGTGCCTCCAGTTGTCACCACGAGATAGGCGAGGAGGACGAGCCCGGCTCCGAATGCCCGCATGGCCATCATCGGGGCCGGCTCGATGTCTTGGACGGCGACCTTGATGCAGACGTACGAGGCGCCCCAGATCGCGGCCAGGAGCAACAGCGTCGGCCAGTAGCGGCTCACGTGTCCAGGCTACGTGCAGGGCGAGGGATCCTCGCCCTGCCTGCCAGGGGCGCGCCGTGTCGTGGCCGTCATCCGGCCCGCCGTGAATTTCCGATCAAGCATCTAGACTCGAAGCTCCTGAGCAGCGTGGCGCAACAGCCGCTCCACCTGGCCCTCGGCCTCACCGACGGGGAGCACGACCGCATCTGCTCGCTGCTCGCGCGCGATCCGAGCGACTTCGAGTTCGCGGTCTTCTCGCTCCTCTGGTCAGAGCATTGCGGCTACAAGCACTCGGCACTGCTCCTGAAGAAGCTGCCGAGCGCGGGGGAGCGCGTGTTGCAGGGGCCAGGCGAGAACGCGGGTGTCCTCGACCTCGGCGACGGGCTCGCGGTCGCGTTCAAGGTCGAGAGCCACAACCACCCCTCCGCGGTCGAGCCCTTCCAGGGCGCCGCGACCGGAGTGGGCGGGATCCTCCGCGACATCATCGCCATGGGCGCGCGCCCGATCGCGTTGCTCGACGGGCTGCGCTTCGCCGAGCCCGGACACGCCTTCTCGCGCGCCGTCGGCGGGATCGGCGCGTACGGCAACAGCGTCGGGGTTCCGACCGTCGGCGGGGAAGTCGTCTTCGACGAGACATACCGCGACAACTGCCTGGTGAACGCGATGTGCGTCGGGTTGCTCCCCGTGGAGCGCGTCATGCGCGCAAAAGCGACCGGCAGCGGCCAGCTCATCGTTCTCTACGGCGCCACAACCGGGCGCGACGGGATCGGCGGCGCGTCGGTGCTGGCCAGTCAGGAGCTCGACGGCTCGAGAGAGAAGCGCCCGTCCGTCCAGATCGGCGACCCCTTCACCGGCAAGAAGCTGATCGAGGCCTCCGTCGAGCTCGTGCAGGCGGGCCTCGTCGAGTCGCTGCAGGACTGCGGGGCCGCCGGAATCGCTTCCGCGCTCTCGGAGATGGCCGCGGAGTACGGAATCGATGTCCATCTCGACCGGGTTCCGCAGCGCGAGGTGGACATGGAGCCGTGGGAGGTGATGATCTCCGAGAGCCAGGAGCGCATGGTCGCGATCGTGCGGCCGCAGATGGTCGACGCCGTTCGAGAGGTGCTCGACCGCTGGGAGCTCGGCCATTCGCTGATCGGGGAGGTGACGACGAGCGGAGAGCTGCGCGCGTTCTGGCAGGACGAGCTGGTGGGGCAGATTCCCGCGCGCTGCCTGACCGAGGACTGCCCGCGCTACGACGTGATCCGCGAGCCACGAGCCGTCTCGCCGCTTCGCGAGATCGAGTCCGCACCTCCGCTGACGGACGCGCTGCCCGCCCTGCTCTCCTCACCGAACCTGCGAAGCCGTGAGTTCGTCTTCCGCCGCTACGACCAGCTCGTCGGCTCGCGAACGGTGCGCCGGCCTGGGCTCGATGCGGCCGTCCTGCGCCTGCGCCCCTCGCTCCGCGGGCTCGCGGTCACGCTCGACGGGCAAGGGCGGGTCACGCAGCTCGACCCCTTCACGGGGGGGGCGCTCGCGATCCTCGAGGCCGCGCGCAACGTCGCGTGCACGGGCGGCGAGCCGCTCGGCTTTACCGACTGCCTCAACTTCGGGAATCCCGAAAAGCCCGAGATCGGCTGGGAGCTGGCGGAGTCGATCAACGGGATGGCCGCGGCCTGCGACGCGCTCGGGCTGCCGATCGTCTCCGGCAATGTCTCGCTCTACAACGAGACGAATGGCCGCGCGATCCAGCCGACGCCGGTCGTCGGCGCTGTCGGTCTCGTGCCGGACGTGCGGCTCGTTCCGAAAGGCTGGCGCGAGGGCGACTCGGTGCTCCTCGCCGGGGCCGCACCGCTCTCCCTGGCCGGATCGGAATACCAGGCCCTCTTCGGAGAGGTCAGCGGTACTCCCGCGCCGCTCGATCTCGAAGCCGAGGCGCAGCTAGTCTCTTTTCTCTGGCAAGCCGCGCCGCTCTGCTCGCTCGTCCACGACTCCTCGGAAGGCGGTCTCGCCGCATGTCTCGCGGAGGCGGCGCTCTTCTCCGGATGTGGCGCCGAGCTCACGCTCAGCGGCGATGACGATCCGCTGACGCTCTTCGGCGAGGTGGGCGGTCGCGCTGTGCTGGCCTGCGCGCCCGAGATGAGGGAGGAGGTCCGCGACCTCGGCGCCGAGCTCGGCGTGCCTGTGAACGGGATCGGCGTGGCGGGCGGCGGTACCCTGCTCGGAGTGGATGTGGCGCACCTGCGAAGCGCTTCGCTAGGCGAGACTTCGAAATGAGAGCCACAGAAATCGCGGCCGCGAGGCGGTCGCCTTCAGGGATCTTCGCGCGGCTGGTATCCGCGCTAGCAGATTCCAGTCTGGCGCACAGGTAAGTGTGCGGCGTGTTCGGTATCCGCTCGGAGGAGCGAGACGTGTCGCGGCTCGCGTACTTCGGCCTGTTCGCGCTCCAACACCGGGGCCAGGAGTCGGCGGGCATCGCCGTCTCCGACCAGGGCCGGCTCACCGTCGTCCGCGACATGGGCCTCGTCGCGCAGGTCTTCAACGAGCAGCAGCTGCAGGCGCTGCCGGGTGAGGTCGCGATCGGGCACACGCGCTACTCGACCACCGGGGCAAACCGGTGGGCGAACGCGCAGCCCCTGATCCACCACGGGCGCGCGCGCACGATCGCGCTCGGGCACAACGGGAACCTCGTGAACGTCGAGGAGCTGCGCGCGGAGCTGGTCGAGGACGGGGTGCGGCTCGGCTCGGGATCGGACTCCGAGGTGATCGCGGCGCTCATCGCCCGCGACCCCGCCCCGCTCCATGAGGCGATCGCGAACACGATGGGCCGGCTCGAGGGCGCGTACTCGGTCACTGCTCTGGTTGACGACACGCTCGTCGCCTTCCGCGACCCCTTCGGATTTCGCCCGCTCACCCTCGGCCAGATCGGGGAGGACTGGATCGTCGCCTCGGAGACCTGCGCGCTCGACCTGATCGGCGCCGAGGCGGTGCGCGACGTCCGTCCTGGCGAGACCGTGTGGGTCGATGAGGACGGCGTGCACGCGGCGCAGACGCTTCCTGCCGGGCGTAACGCGCTCTGCATCTTCGAGCACGTCTATTTCGCCCGCCCGGATTCGCGCGTCGGCGGGGTCGAGGTGCATGGCGCCCGCGTCCGCATGGGAGAGCGGCTCGCGGCGGAGGCGCCCGTCGAGGCCGACCTCGTGATCGGCATCCCCGACTCCGGCACGCCCGCGGCGATCGGGTTCTCGAGCGCCTCGGGCATCCCCTTCAACGAGGGCCTGATCAAGAATCGCTACGTCGCGCGCACGTTCATCCAGCCCGATCAGGCAATGCGGGAGCAGGGCATCCGGATGAAGTTCAACCCGCTGAGCGAGGTCGAGGGCCGCCGGATCGTGGTCGTGGACGACTCGATCGTTCGTGGCTCGACGATGCGTCAGCTCGTCGCGATGCTTCTCGACGCAGGCGCGGCGGAGATTCACGTGCGGATATCGTCGCCACCGGTCGTCTCCCCCTGCTTCTACGGAATCGACATGGCCGACGAGGACGAGCTGGCCGCAGCGCATCGCTCGGTCGAGGAGATGCGAACGCTGGTCGGCGCCACCTCGCTCCACTATCTCTCCGTGGAGGGAACGCAGGCGGCGACGACGCTCCCCGAGGACGCCGTCTGCCGCGCCTGCTTCACGCGTCAGTACCCGACCGCCGTGCCCGCCAGGGTCGAGAAACTCCGCTTCGAGACCGTTAAGGCTAGCGCCCGTGGCCGGAAACGACACTATCGGCCGTGCTGAGCCAGGGCTACCATCGCGAGGATGACGATCAGGGTCGTGATGTACCCAGGAGAAGACGGCTACGTTGTCGCCGAGTGCCCCGAGCTCCCCGGCTGCGCAAGCCAGGGGGTGGGGGCATACTGCTCTCGATGACGTGCTCGAGATGGACTTCTCGGATGCCGAGGTCGATCGCTTTCGCGTGCTGCCCGGCGATCTACTTGTCTGCGAAGGCAGGGAGGTAGGCCGGGCCGCTATCTGGCGGGGCAGCTCGGGTGGGTCGGCTACCAGAAGGCATTGCATCGAGTTCGTCCGCGCGGCGGGATCATCCCGGAGTACCTGCTCTACGCGGTCATGTGGCTTTCGCAAACCAACGCGTTCGAGCCGCACGTCACGGGCAGCACGATCAAGCACCTGCCGCAGGAAGATCTCCGGATGCTCCGTGTACCGCTGCCGCCGCTGAACGAGCAGCGACGGGTCGTGGCGGCGATCGAGGAGCAGTTCTCCCACCTCGACGCCGCCGACGCCTCGCTCGCCGCTGCTGCACGCCGACTCGAAGCGCTGCGGAGCGCCTCATTGGCTGCGGCGATGAAAGGCTCCTGGGACGAACGACCGTGGAGTGAAGTGATCTTGTCGTTGCGCAACGGTGTGTTCGTCTCACGACATGCAGCGACGCCACCGGGAACGGCGATCTTCAGAATCAGCGCCGTCCGGCCGCTAGCGCTGAACGTCGATGACATTCGGTATGCGTCCTTAGCGGAGTCCGAAGCCTCCGACTACCTGGTGAACGAGGGTGACCTGCTCTTCACCCGGTACAGCGGGAACCCAGACCTCGTTGGAGCATGCGCTCGAGTACCCAAGCTGCCTCAGCCAACGCTTCATCCAGACAAGCTCATCCGGGTCGTTGTCGATCGAGCACAGGTCGATCCGGCATTCGTCGCGATCGCGTGCGCAACCGGGAGAGCGAGTGAGGCGATCCGGGCGCGCCGCAAGACGACAGCAGGCCAAGTCGGCATCGCCGGCGCGCAACTCAAGTCAGTTCCGGTGCCCGTTCCGCCGCTCGAGGAGCAGCGGCGAATCGTGGCGGAGGTCGAGGCGCGCCTGTCCGCGCTCGACGCCCTCCGCGCGTCGATCGAGCGCGCTCAGCGCCGCTCCAAAGCTCTCCGCGCCGCCGTCCTCGCGCGCGCCTTCACAGGCGAGCTCGTCCCGCAGGACCCGGGCGACGAGCCGGCGAACGTCCTCCTCGACTGCATCCGCGCGCCGGCCGCACTGTCTAAACAGCAGGATATCCTGCTATATAGGCAGGCATGAGAACGAGCTCTCCGCTACTGCTCCCCATATTTCGTTCCGAGGGTCAGGGCCGGCTGTTGGCCCGCGTGTACCTCCACGCCGATCGACCGGTCACGATCGCTGGACTCGCCCGGGAGCTCCGTCTGAACGACGGGGCACTTACACGCGAGGCGAATCGGCTCGAGCGCGCCGGGCTCGTGCGAAGCGACCGTGTCGGGCGGAACCGGATCCTGCACCCGAACGAGGAGTCGCCGTACTACCGAGAGCTGTACGGGCTATTGCTCAAGGCCTACGGACCTGCTGTTGTCATCGGTGAAGAGCTTGCGCGCGTTGACGGCATTCAGCACGCATTCGTGCATGGTTCGTGGGCGGCCCGATACGCAGGAGAGCCAGGGTCAGACCCTGCGGACATCGACGTGATCGTCGTCGGGAACCCGGCATCAGGCCTCGAGCTGACGCGCGTGTCCTCCGATCTGTTCGCTCGCCTCGGGCGCGAGGTGAACATCATGGTCGTCGGCGAAGCCGAGTGGGATGCTGCGGAAGGCGGCTTCCTTCGCGAAGTGCAATCCCGACCACTCATCACTATCGACCTCACTTGTGGGGAGCTCGCGTGAAATCGCGTGAGGTAGACGCGCTCATCTCGGAGGGAGTGATCGTCCGCGTACGCGCCGATGGGAAGGCCGCTCGCTTGGACCTCACGGTCGCACGGTCACATCTCGCGAGCGCGGCCGCAGTCGTGGATTCGGATCCCGTCGGCGCTTTCGCTCTCGCGTACGACGCGATGTGGAAGGCACTCGTCGCGCACATGCGCGCCAACGGTCTGCGCGTGCGGAGCGGCGTCGGAGCGCACTACCAAACCGGGCGATACGGACTCGCGGCTCTCGATCGGCAGGGGATCGACGGAGCGCTGGGAGAGTTCGACACTCTTCGTTCGTTGAGGAACCGGTCGGAATACCGCGGCGCGCTCGTGAAGGAGGCGGATGTGTACGAGGCGATCTCGCACGCGCAAGCCGTTGTCGACATCGTTACAGGAGAGATCGACGGGTGAGCGCGCAAAACGGCCTCGTCCAGCTGCTCTGGAGCTACTGCAACGTCCTTCGTGACGACGGGCTCTCGTACGGCGACTACCTCGAGCAGCTCACGTATCTCCTCTTCCTGAAGATGGCGGACGAGCAGACGAAGCCGCCGTTCTCGCGGCCGGCCGTCGTGCCCGAGGGCCTCGACTGGCCGTCGCTCCTCTCCCGCGAGGGGACGCGCTCGAGGTCCAGTACCGGCACGTCCTGACCGAGCTCGGCCGCGGGTCGGGATTGCTCGGTGTCGTCTTTCGCAAGGCGCAGAACCGGATCCAGGATCCGGCGAAGCTGCGCCGCCTCGTCGTCGACCTGATCGACCGGGAGAGCTGGCTCACGCTCGACGCGGACGTCAAGGGCGACGCCTACGAGGGGCTGCTGGAGAAGAACGCCGAGGACGTGAAGTCGGGCGCCGGGCAGTACTTCACTCCCCGATCGCTGATTAAGGCGATCGTCGAGGTGATGCGTCCGGAGCCGGGCATGCGCATCTGCGACCCCGCCTGCGGCACGGGTGGCTTTCTCCTCGCGGCGCACGAGCGGATGGCAGACAACCCGCTCCTCGACCCCGACCAGAAGCGCCACCTGCGCTACGAGGCGCTCCGCGGCTGGGAGATCGTCGACGCGACCGCGCGCCTCTGCGTGATGAATCTGTTGCTGCACGGGATCGGCGACGAGGAGCACGAGAGCCCGATCGTCGTCGACGATGCATTGAAGGCAGCTCCGCGCGAGCGCTTCGAGATGGTGCTCACGAATCCGCCCTTCGGGCGCAAGTCCTCGATGACGTTCGTGTCGGACGAGGGCGAGGTGGGGCGCGAGGATCTCGTCGTCGTCCGCGACGACTTCTGGGCGTCGACGTCGAACAAGCAGCTCAACTTCGTGCAGCACGTGCGAACGCTGCTCGCAATCGGCGGTCGCGCGGCGGTAGTCGTTCCCGACAACGTGC
>JACCTK010000234.1 GCA_013812465.1 Actinomycetota bacterium | reverse complement strand
GTGGGGAACCGGGAGGTTCCCCACGTTCTCGATAAGAAGGGAGCGCGCGAGGGAAACATGGTTTCCCTCGCGAACGCGAGCCGCAGGTGAGCGTTGCTCATGTGAGGTTCATCTCCTTCGGCGCCTGGGCAGCGTGCGGGTGCTCGGCGCCAGCGTAGATCTTCAGCTTGCCCAGCTGAGCCGCGGCGAGCTTGTTCTTGGGCAGCATCCCCTTGACCGCCTTGCGCAGAACTTCGGTCGGCCTGCGCTCGAGCTGCTCGCGGAGCGTGCGCTGGCGAAGTCCGCCGGGATACCCGGAGTGGCGGTAGTACAGTTTTGTGTCGAGCTTCGACCCGGTGACCGCGATCTTCTCCGCGTTCACGACGACGACGAAGTCACCTGTGTCGACGTGCGGCGTGTACTGCGGCTTGCCCTTGCCGCGGAGCGTGTCCGCGATACGGGTCGCCAAGCGCCCGAGTGTCTGCCCGTCGGCATCGACGAGGAGCCACTCGCGCTCGATCTCACCGGGCTTGGCCGTATACGTCTTCATCACAGAAAGAGGGCGGAACACCGTCCGCCGGCGGTCGAGTCTAGCAACTTCCTCGCTGAATATCGCCTCGCGCGCTTGAAGCTACTGACGCGATGGCCTAGTGTCGATCTCCGTGGCCGGCGTGCGGATGGGGTCGCTGCTACTCGTCGTCACTTTGGCGGCTTTTAGCAGCTCCCAGGCAAACGCCGCAACTCCACGGCTGTCTTTGGTTGCGCCGAATACGGTCGCCGTGGGCTTCAAGGACGGTCTCGCCTCGATGACCCTTTACGTGGGCAACCGCACCGGTCAGAGGGTCGAGCTTCGCGTCAGGTATGTCGGCACCGGAGCAGCGAGCGGCCTTGAAGCAGGTGCTGGCGAGCAGGACGGCCTCGAGCTCACAGCTCCGAGCGGCGTCACTGTCGCCGCTCGCGACGTCAGAGCGATAGTGCTCGAGCTCCGCCGTCCGCTATCGATGCCGAAGATCGACGGCTTCCTGGTCGTCAGCGCGCTTGCTGGGCCGACGGAGCTTCTGTCTGTGCCGATCAACGAAGCCGGCGCCGCGGAGGCGTCCGGCGCGTTCGTTGGATTCGAGCAGAAGCAGGCCTCGATCACCACAACGGCATGGCTCGGGCCTATCTCTCGAGCATGCGACTGGCTCCCACACATCGGCTCCTGTCCCGGCCAGCACTATGGCGCGACGTCGACGACGGTCGCCGCTCACGGCGTCGTCGAGCGAGAGACGCTTCTCGGCGCCCGAAACGGAGCCAATGCGGTAGTCACGATCGAACCGACAAGGGCGACGAGGACGAACCTGCCGGCGGCTGCCGTCGCCTCCACACCGACCGTCCGGCCGGCGCCACCCTTGACCCGGGCGAAGATCAGCGCTTCGAGCATCCCGGGTCCTGGCTCGTACTCCGGTGACGTGGCCATCGACCCGGCGGTCGAGGAGCCCAAGGCGATCGCGGTCACGGTTCATGCTCAGGACGCACTAATCTGGGCGCTACTTGTTCTCCTCTTCGGTGGCGCGCTCGGCGTTGCGCTCACGAAGTTCTATGATGCGTGGCGCAGCGGCCGCGTGCTACGAGCATCGTTGCAAGAGGCGGTTACTCCGTACTTGGCCGAGCACGGTAGTCGCGACCGCAGACGACCCGACCGCGACTATCTCGATCCTCTCCTGATCGAGGCCGACGGGCGTCTGGCGCCGGCCGAGAAGCAGTTCCCAGGCTATTGGGGTCAGTCGCGGCCGACAAAGCCTGTGCCGGCGCTCTACTGGAGCTCTTACGGTCTGAAGACCGCCGACGTGCGGGCGAGCATCGCCACCCAAGTGACCGCGATGACTGCGCGCTTCGCGCGCTGGAAGCGCATCGAAGCCGCCTACGTAACGCTGACAAACGCCCTCGCGCGCCTGAAGGACCCGCGACTTCCCGTTCATCGCGACGGCGAGTCGGTTCTCGATCTTGTCCAGGGTGAGCCGCTCGACGACGTCGAGACACGGACACGCGAGTCGGCGATGGCCACATTCGCCGTCATCGTCGGTCTCTACGCCGATGTCGCGCGCCGCTGGAAGGCGGCGGTCGAACGCCACGGCCGAGACTGGGAGACGAAGCACCGAAGCCTCGACCCGGCCAAGATCTATCAAGCCGCGCCCTGCCTGGCGACAAGAACGCCGGAGCACGCGGCCGCGCTCAGGCTCGACTTCCTCCGAGCCCGGCGGCTGCTCGCCGACCCGGAGTCAGTACCCGATGACAAGCCAGCGCGCTCACCGCGAAGGAACCTCCTCGAGGGCGTGCTCGCCTTCGACGAATTGAACATCGACGCGGCCCTTCTCGAAGCGGACGGAGAGCCAGGAACCAGCTTCCTTGGCGCACTACTGCCTCCGCTCCTGCGGTTCGAGTCCGCGGATCAGATTCGCCGCAGCGTCCGCGATTGGGACTGGGCGGTCTTCGTAGGTCTGTCGCTGCTCACCGCTCTCGGGTACACGCTGACCCTTCTACGTTGGCAAGGATTGGGGCTCGACTACCGATTACCTGTCCGCCTTTGCAGCCGGGGCGACGGTGCCAACCGTGATCAGCTGGGCGTTGCTCCCTATCTCGCGTGGGACTTCGGAGTCCGCGAAATGAGCTGATGCACTCCCTAGCCCAGAGGCTCGAGTATTGCCGCGGGGCGGCGTGCAAGGACAAGGGCGACGGCGGGCGCGACGACGGCGACGGTGGCGCCGATCGCGATCGCCGCGACTCCCCACTCCGTGTAGGCCAGCCCGCCTACGAGCGCGAGCCCCGCGGCCAGCAGCCCCGCGACGAGATCGGTGAAGCCGACGAGCCGCCCTCGCTCGACCGGGGTGGCGTGCGTGACGAGCTCGGCGGTGGCGGCGACGTAGGAGACGTTCCAGCCGAGCCCGAGCAGGAAGAGTGAGAGCGACATGGCTGGAATGGACACCGACCACGCGAGCATCACTGTCGATACGGCCATGATCGCGAGCCCGCCGACGAGCGACGCATGCCGTCCCACCCGATCGATGAGCGCCCCCACGACGAGCACCAGCGCGAACATCCCGACGATGTGGAGGCTGATGACGGTGAACACGTCGGCCTGCTCGTGCTGGTGGCCGACGACGATGTAGCCGGTCAGATTCATCACGCCCGCCATCACCGCGAAGCTCGCGAGCGCGGCGAGAACGGCAGCGGGAACGCCCGGGCGTCGCAGGATCTGGCGGAGTGGAGCGGCCGGCTCGGCCGTGAGCGACTCACCCTCCGCGAGCCCCGACCGCTGGAGCTCGAGCGCGATCGTGCGCGGATCCGGCCGAATCAGGAGCGCGATGGCAAGGCCCACGACGCACATCGCCGCAGCCGCGAACCACGGTATGACGAGGGTGTCGAGCTCGAGTTCCTTCCCCGCGAAGAGCGGCCGGAAGACGAGCGGGCCGAGCGCCGCGCCAAAGAGCGCGCCGAAGAGCACATACGAGATCGCGCGGGCCTTCTTCTCCTGCGGATACATGTCCGCGGCGGCGGTGCGGGCCAGCAGAACGGCGCCGTTCATCGCCCCGACTCCGACGAACCCGAGAATCACGAGCGGGGCGTTGTCGACGATGCACCCGAGCGCCGTGAGCAGGCATCCGCCCATCCCCACGACAAAGCCGCCGGCGATCACAGGAACGCGACCGAATCGATCCATCAGACGACCGGCCGGGAGCGCCGCCGCCGCACCCGCTGACAGAAAGATCGCCGGGCCGAGACCGAGAATCGATTGGATCCCGGTGACGAGGACGAGGGTGATCGTGGCGACGGCGACCGCGAGCTGAAGCACTCCGGAAAGGAGCACCAAACACAGACCGAGCAGCGCGGTGTTACGGCGGATCGGATACGAGGTCGCGGAGATCGAGCAATTCAATCAGCGCGGTGGAGCGTCAGTACGCGCTACTAGGAGGCTCATGAGGCTACGATGGCCGAAGCGTAAGGGGAGCTCGGGGCAACCGGGCTGAGAGGGCGGCTGGACGCGCCGCCGACTCGAAACCTGATCTGGGTAATACCAGCGGAGGAAGCGCATGTCGGATGAGCTCGTCGTGGTCGTCGCCGGAGGTGCAGAGCCTCCACACGGAAAGGCGATGCGCTTCATTGCCCCCGGCACTCCTGTGGTCGCCGCGGACAGCGGGCTCGAGCATGCGCGCGAGCTGGGACTCGAGGTCACGATCGCGGTCGGCGACTTCGACTCGGCGTCCCCGGAGGCGGTGAGCGCAGCGGAAGCGTCGGGGACGCGCATCGAGCGCCATCCCGCCGAGAAGGACGTCACCGATCTCGAGATCGCTCTCGACGCGGCGCTGGCGCTCCGTCCGAAGCGAATTGTCGTGCTCGCCGTAATCGGCGATCGGCTCGACCACCTTCTCTCCACCTTTCTGCTCCTCGCAGCGCCTCGCTACGCCGGGGTCGAGCTCGATGCCGACATCGGCTTAGCCCGCGTCCATGTGATCCGGGACGAGCGGGTCTTGTCCGGACAGCCTGGCGAGTTGCTCTCGCTGTTCGCACTCCACGGGCCGGCTCGGGGCGTCGGCACCGAAGGATTGGCGTATCCGCTCGCCGGAGAGACGCTCGAGCCGGGATCGACGCGCGGCGTCTCGAACGTCTTCGTCGACGAAACGGCCACGATCACCGTCGAGCACGGCGTTCTTCTCGCCGTTCGACCCGGCGCCGAGCGGGAAGGCGCCAAGTGACACAGTGTCACAAGGCGGCTCTGGCGCTCGCCCTTCTGGTTATCGCTGCCTTTGCGGTCGCGGGGTGCGGAGGGGGCGAAGAGATGCCGAGCGACGTCGTTCTCGTCACGCACGACTCGTTCGTGATCTCGAAGGACGTGAAGGCCGAATTCGAGGAGTCGAGCGGGCTCGAGCTCCGGATCCTCCAGTCCGGCGACGCAGGGGAGCTCCTGTCCAAGGCGCTGCTCACCGCCGGGAATCCGCAGGGCGACGTCCTCTTCGGCGTGGACGACAATCTGCTCTCGCGCGCGCTCGCCGGCGATCTCTTCGAGCCGTACGAGTCCCCGCTCCTCGAGCAAGTGGACGAGAGGTACGCGCTCGATCCGGAGCACCGGGTGACACCGATCGATCACGGCGAGGTGTGCCTGAACTACGACAAGGCGTGGTTCTCGGAGCGCGAGATCGAGCCTCCGCGCTCGCTGGACGACCTCGCAGATCCCCGCTTCGAGAACCTCGTCGTCGTCGAGAATCCCGCGACCTCGACCCCCGGGCTCGCGTTTCTCCTCGCCACCGTCGCGCGGTACGGGGAGCCGGGCTGGCAGGACTTTTGGCGCCGACTGCGCGAGAACCGCGTACTCGTCGTGGACGGCTGGGAGGAGGCCTACAACGGGCGCTTCTCGGGCGCGGCCGGCGAAGGGGATCGCCCGATCGTCGTCTCGTACGCGTCGAGCCCGCCCGCGGAGGTGATCTTCGCCAGGCCACGCCCGAAGGTCGCGCCAACCGCCGTCGTCGAAGACAGCTGTTTCCGGCAGGTCGAGCTTGCCGGCGTTCTTCGGGGAACACGAAACGAGGAGGGAGCGCGAAAGCTCGTGGACTTCCTGCTCGACACGCGCTTCCAGGAGGACATCCCGCTCTCGATGTTCGTCTTCCCCGTCAACCGGAGGGCCGCGCTCCCACCCGAGTTCGAGAAGTTCGCGGCGATACCCGAGAATCCGCTCGAGCTCTCGCCCGCAGAGATAGGGACGAATCGCGACAGATGGGTGAGGGAGTGGACACGCATCGTGCTGCGGTGAGCGCGAGCGCTTGGCGCGCCCTGGCATACGGCGTTCCGCTCGCGTTCCTGGCGGTCTTCTTCGTCTATCCGCTGGTCTCGATCCTGGAGCGCGGGCTCACCTCCGGAGAGAATCTCGCGTCTCCCTTCGACGTCCTCTCAGACCCGCTGACCCGCGAGGTGGTGTGGTTCACGCTCTGGCAGGCGGTGGCGTCGACGGTGCTGACGATCCTGGTCGCGCTCCCCGCCTCGTACGTGCTCGGTCGCTACGCCTTCCGCGGCCGAAGCGTCGCTCTCGCGGCCGTGACGATCCCGTTCGTTCTCCCCACGGTCGTCGTCGCGCTCGCGTTTCTCGCTCTGCTGCCGGAGAGCCTCGAGCGCGGCTGGGTGGCCATCCTGATCGCCCACGTCTTCTTCAACGTCGCGGTCGTCGTGCGCGTCGTCGGGACGTTCTGGGCCGGCCTCGACCGGCGCATCTCCGAGGCTGCTGCGACCCTCGGCGCCGGGCCTTTGCGGAGCCTCCGCGAGGTGACGCTTCCCCTGCTCGCCCCGGCGCTCGCAGCTGCGGCCGCGATCGTCTTCCTGTTCTCGTTCACGTCGTTCGGCATTGTCCTCATCCTCGGCGGTCCCCGCTACTCGACCCTGGAGACGGAGATCTACAACCAGGCCGTGCGCATCTTCGACCTGCGCGCGGCGGCCATCCTCGCGCTCGTGCAGCTGCTCTTCGTCGGGCTCGCCATCTGGGCTGCGACCCTGCTCGAGCAGAGTCTCGCGGTCGGCGGGCGGCGGCAGGAGCGCGACGTGCTCCGACCGGCGCGCACGCGAGGGGAGAAGACGGTCGTCGCCGGCAGCCTCGGGGTTCTGGCGTTGCTCCTCGGCGTTCCACTCGCTGTCTTGATCGAGCGCTCACTGGCGGTCGGCGACGGGCACAGCCTGGACGCGTACCGCGCGCTCGGCCGGTCGACGAACGCGCTCCTCGCGACGCCCTGGGAGGCGATCGCGAACTCCCTCGTCTACGCGGCCGGCGCGGCGGCAATCGCCGTGGTCGTGGGTGGACTGGCGGCTTTCGCCGTCGCGGGCTCGCGCGGCGTGGGGACGCGGCTGCTCGACGGCTTGCTCCTGATCCCGCTCGGCGCCTCGGCCGTCATGCTCGGCTTCGGCTTCGTCATCGCCTTCGACACCGAGCCGATCGACTTTCGCTCGTCCCCGTGGATCGTGCCGGTCGTGCAGGCGCTGGTGGCGATTCCGTTCGTCGTCCGCATCGTCGCGCCCACACTGCGGGCGATCGACGAGCGGCAGCGAGAGGCCGCCGCGATGCTCGGCGCCTCGCCGGGACGGGTGCGCCGCGAGATCGACCTCCCCGTCGCCGGCCGGGCGCTCGGTGTCGCAGCCGGATTCGCCTTCGCGATCTCGCTCGGCGAGTTCGGGGCGACGATCTTTCTCGCCCGGCCAGACAGCCCCACGCTCCCGGTCGCGATCTTCCGCTTTCTCAGCCGCCCGGGAGAGCTGAACGCCGGTCAGGCGTACGCGCTGGCAGTGATCCTGATGGCGGTTGTCGGCGCCTCTGTGCTCCTGGTCGAGCGGATACGCGTGCTCCGGCCGGGATGGCGATGACATTGCTCCGGATCGACGACGTCACCGTCAGCTTCGACGGAAAGTCTGCGCTGGACCGAGTCGCGCTCGAGGTCGCCGAAGGCGAGGTCGTCACCGTGCTCGGCCCCAGTGGCTCGGGGAAGAGCACGCTCCTTCGAGTCATCGCGGGCCTGCAGCGACCGGACTCGGGGCGCGTTCTCCTCGACGGCGACGACATCACCTCGGTTCCGCCGCATCGCCGCGGTATCGGACTCGTCTTCCAGGATCACGCGCTGTTTCACCACAGAGATGTCCAGGACAACATCGGGTTCGGACTCAGGATGCGTGGCGACTCGCGGGACGAGATCGAGCGCCGGGTAGGCGAGCTTCTCGAGCTCGTCGGTCTCACCGGCTACGAGCGGCGCTCCGTCGCGACCCTCTCCGGCGGCGAGCAGCAGCGAGTCGCCCTCGCCCGCGCTCTGGCGCCGGCGCCCCGTGTGCTCCTTCTCGACGAGCCGCTCGGCTCGCTCGATCGCAGGCTGCGAGATCGGCTCCTAGACGAGCTCGCACAGCTCTTCGAGCACATCGCTCTGACTGCGCTCTACGTCACGCACGACCAGGAGGAGGCCTTCGCACTCGGAGATCGCGTCGCAGTCGTGGGGGCAGGACGCGTTGTGCAGATCGGAACGCCCGACGAGCTCTGGGCGCAGCCCGCGGACGAGGACACGGCGCGCTTCCTCGGGCTGGGCAACGTCCGCAATGGCGCGCTGATCCGGCCCGAAGCCGTGGCCCTCACCCGAGTCGAAGGCGGCAAGGGTGGGGATGGCGTCGTCGAGACCGTCGTGCGACGCGGTCCCACGGTTCGTGTCGTCGTCCGGCTCGACGCGGGAGAGATCCTAGAAGCGGCAGTTATCGCGCTCGATCACCCGAGCCCAGGCGACCGCGTGCACATTGCGATCGACGAGAGAGGAGTCGTCCCGCTCGACTGATGAGAGGAGACGCGGAGGGCCCGGGAGG
>JACCTK010000232.1 GCA_013812465.1 Actinomycetota bacterium | reverse complement strand
CAAGTTCAGCGTTTTCCGTGCCATGCGTCATACCCTCCGAATAGGTCGAAACCGTTTCGATGGACATGAACGCTGGGCGCATCTCCGCTCCTTGGTCGATCGGCGCTCTCTTGCTGGAAGCAATCATAGGGATCATCGCGGCGGTTTCGTTGCGGATGTGCAGGCGGGGCCAGCGCCGTCGCATCCTTGGAACATTGAAACATGGAAGACCTGACCCCGGTTCTACACTGGCTCGACGCCGACCAGCCGCTCTGCGTCCGCGACGGTTCTGATCCGTCGAATGGGCGACGCGAGGAGCGCGAGGAAGCACAACGAACTGCCGACTGCGCCAATCCACATCGTCTCGCGTAACCCCATGTTGGTTCCTAGCGTGCCCCCTGCCAGCATGCCGAGCGGAATGACACCGAAGACGACGAATCGGCGCGATGCGGTCATGCGACCAAGCATCCGATCCGGTGTGATCGCCTGCATGAGGCTGATCCCGACAACGTTGTAGACGACTGCGCAGAACCCGAAGATCCCGCCCGAGGCGACGAGCAGGGGGATCACCAGGCGTTCGCTCGCTAGAGGGATGAGCCACAGTGAGAAGCCGCTTATTGCAGCCACGACTATTAAGACCGGGCCGACACCAAACCGCGTCCCGAGACGCGGAGCGATGATCGCGCCTACGAGCAATCCAACGTTTCCTATAGAGCCGATTAGACCGATGGCCGTTGGCGACAAATCGAGGTCGCGGACGGCGAATACGAGGTAGACCGAAAATACGATGTTGCTGAAGAAGTTCACGAGCGCGACGTAAACCAGGCTAGGTCGCATGATCGGATGCTTGAGCACGAAGCGGAGTCCGTCCGCGATTTCGGTTCTCAACCGCTCGCGCTCGCCATTCGCGGCAGGTTCAACCGACTCAGTCAGTCTGATCGAACTGACGAAGAGCGCCGAGGCGACGAAGCTGATCGCGTCAACGAGGATCGCATACGGCGCGCTGAGGACACCTACAAGTAGTCCCGCCACACCCGGTCCTCCCGTCTGAGCGGCAGACCGGCTTACTTCGAGCTTTCCATTGGCGTCCGTCAACTCCTCGCGCGCGACGAGCGACGGGAGAAACGACTGGTACGCGACATCGAAAAAGACGGTGAAACCTCCCACCACGAACCCCACGATGTAGAGCTGCGTCATCGCGAGGGAGTCGAGGAGGTATGCGACCGGCACCGACGCTAGCGCGACGCCCCGCCCCAGTCGGCGACGATGAGGATCGGTCGTCGCCGCAATCGATCCACCCAAGCACCCGCTGGAAGCGAGAAGAGGATGAAAGGCAGGAACTCGGCGACACCTAACGCGGCGACTTCAAAGGCGCTCGCGTCGAGAACGAGGATCGCGAGTAGCGGAAGGGCAAGCCCGGAAATCTGACTGCCGAACTGACTGATGGTCTGCCCCGACCAAAGGCGCAGGAAGTCGCCGTTCCGCACAGCGGGCCGTCCAATCGAAGTCGCGCAAGCAGCCCGCGCACAAGGTCGAGAGGCTACTGCGTCGCGCAGTTGATCGAGCGCCACTCCCTGTGGCAGCCGCGAGGAACTTGTCACCGACTTGGGTGCACAGCCGGCGCGCTTTCGTTGCGGAGATCACCCGGGGTGCCAGCCGAGCTCTCGCGAGATTGCGTCGGCACGCTCGACGAGGAGTGGCACCGCGGCGTCGACGGCGGCAGCGTCGAAGCGCGAGCTCGGGCCTTGCAACGCCACGATCGCCTCGAGCTCGCCGCGGCTCGAACGGATTGGCGCGGCCAGGGCGGTGAGATCCGGCTCGCGCTCGCCCACCGCCTGCGCCCAGCCGCGCTCGCGAACCTGCGCGATCTCTCGCGCCAGCGCTTGCGGATCTGTGATGGTTCGCGGCGTGTACGCGCGCAGCGGCCCGTCGGGAAGCTCCCGTCCCGAGAAGGCGAGCATGACCTTTCCGGCCGAGGTCGCATGCCCGACCGAAGGCCGCCCGAGTTTCGAGACAGGCTGCACGTAATGGCTGCCCGGGACGAAATCCACGGTGATCGCGTCCTCGTCGCCCGGCACCGAGAGCGTCGCCGTCTCGCCCGTCGCGTCGACGAGCGCCGCCAAGTGCGGCCGCGCGACCTCGCGCACATCGAGCCGTGCGAGCAGCGCGTTCGCGAGGTGCACGATGCGGAGGCCCAGCCGATAGCGGCCGTTCGCAGCCACTCGTTCCACAAGCCCGGAGGCGGCGAGCGTGCCGAGCTGGCGCGAGACCGTGCTCGGCGTCATGCCTGTCCGGCGCGCGATCTCGTTGGTTCCGAGCTCGCCCGCCTCGGCCAGCGTGTCGAGCAGCGCAATCGCGCGCTCAGAGGCGCCGATCCGGCGGGTGGAGGGTTGACGAGTGCGGGACATCTCGGTAAGTTCGTTGCGGATAGTGGCATACCGTTGCTGAGAGTGCAATTGATGGTAGTTTCTCCGGGAGGTACGGTGTCACTTCGCCGGCGAAAACCGAGCAGGTCTAGGACGCAGGGAGGCTGTACACCTTCAGGTATGTGGCCGACCGAGGACGCCGACATGCGAAGCGTTTGCAGCCGCGCCAAGGGATGCCGTACCTCCCGGAGAGACCACTAATGTCATTCCTGCTTTCGTGCCCCAACTGTGGCCAGCGGCCGGTCGACGAGTTCGCCTACTCCGGCGAGGTGACGCGCAGACCCGAGAAGTCCGAGAACGGCTCACCGTCGCTGCGCGAGCTGACCGAGTACGTCTATTTCCGCGACAACGTCGCCGGCCCCCAGCGCGAGTGGTGGCAGCACCGGACCGGCTGCGGCGAGTGGTTCCTGGCCGAGCGCGACACACGCACGAATGAGGTGCTCTCGATCACCCTTCCCGAGCCGAGCCGGAAGCAGCCATGAGACTCGCGCGGCGAGACGGCGAGCGAATCGACCGGGATCGACCCATGGTTTTCCGCTTCGGCGAGAAGCAGATCGGAGGCTACGAAGGCGACACGTTCGGCTCCGCGCTCTACGCCGCCGGCCTGCGGACGTTCTCGCGCTCGTTCAAGTACCACCGGACGCGCGGCCTCCTCTGCTGCACCGGCCACTGCCCGAACTGCATGATGACCGTGGACGGGGTGCCGAACGTTCGCGTCTGCGTCGAGCCCCTGCGCGAGGGCGCGCAGGTCGACCAGCAGAACGTGTGGGGGAACCTCGACCTCGACGTCCTCTCGCTCACCGACAAGGTCGGCGGGCCGTTCACGCCGGTCGGCTTCTATTACCGGACGATGATCCGGCCGCGCCGCGCCTGGCCGCTGTACGAGAAGGTGCTGCGGAATCTCGCCGGCCTCGGCCGAGTCGACGAGCGCGGCGGCCACTCGCGACGCTACGACGTGGAGCACCGTGGCGCGCGGGTTCTGGTCGTCGGCGGATCGGACGCCGGCCGCAAAGCTGCGCTCGCGGCGGCTGCCGAGGGTCCTGGCGTCGTTCTCGTCGACGAGGGGCCGCGACAGCTCGGGGACCTGCCCGAAGTCGAGGTGCTGACCCCCGCCCGCGCCCTCGGGATCTGGGAGGGAGGCCTCGTCCCCGTGGACTGCGGAACCGTGCTCTACCGCTACCGAGCAGAGCGCATCGTCGTCGCTACTGGCGCGCTCGAGCAGCCGATCGTGTTTCCGGGCAACGATCTGGTCGGCGTGATGTTGCCGAGCGCGGCTCGCCGGCTGATCCACGACTTTTCGATTCAACCGGGGGAACGCGCGGTCGTGCTGGCGGCCGACGAGCCGGGGCTCGAGGTCGCCGAGGACCTGCGCGAGGCCGGAGTGGCAGTTCAGCGGGTGGTCGACCTCCGCGAGACGGCGGTTCGCGAGCTCGAGGGTCAGCGCCGGCGCGGCCGGGTGCGCGCGTTGCTGATCGATGGGGAGGAGGTCGCGTGCGATCTCGTCGTCGCCTCGGGGGGACGCCAGCCCGCGTACTCCCTGCTCGCTCAAGCAGGCGCCCGCATCGAGTTCGACTCCGAGCTGGGAGTGTTCGCCCCTACGGCTCTCCCGCCCGGCGTCGAAGCCGTGGGAACGGTCATGGGCGCAGGGCTGCAGAGAATCGACGTCCCGCCGAAGCACAAGGGGCGGGGGAAGTGCTTCGTGTGCATCTGCGAGGACGTGACGACCAAGGACGTCACGCGCGCGATCGCCGAGGGCTTCGACTCGATTGAGCTCGCCAAGCGCTACACGACCGTGACGATGGGGCCGTGCCAGGGGAAGCTCTGCCAGCTCGCCTCGATCCGGCTGTACGCGCAGGAGGTGCGCGCGTACGAGAGCGACCTCGGGACGACGACCGCCCGTCCGCCCTGGTCGCCGGTGGAGATGGGCCTCCTCGCCGGTCGCCACTTCGAGCCCGCGCGGCGCACGGCTCTGCACTTCCGCCACGAGGAAGCGGGGGCGAAGATGCAGTGGGCGGGCCCGTGGAAGCGCCCGTACGCGTACTCCGAGCGGCCGGAGGACGAGGTTCGCGCCGTGCACGAGTCCCTGGGCGTGATCGACGTGTCTACGCTCGGGAAGATCCTCGTCGAGGGCCCGGAAGCCGCCGCGCTCCTCGAGCGCCTCTACCCCAACCGTTTCGCCGACCTTCGGCCCGGCCGGATCCGCTACGGCGTCCTGACCTCGGACGGCGGCCGGATCATGGACGACGGCACCGTCGGGCGACTCTCGGAGGAGCTTTACTACGTCACCACGACCTCGACCGGGGCCGACTCGGTGACCGCCTGGTTCGAGTGGTGGAACGCGGTCTGGGGCTACGAGGCGGAGATCGTCAACGTCACCGGCGCCCTCGCCGCGCTGAACCTCGCCGGGCCCCGGGCGCGCGAGGTGCTGCAGCGGCTCACGGAGGACGAGGTCTCCAACGAAGAGCTCAAGTACCTGGACGCGAGGCAGCTCGAGGTCTCAGGGATTCCCTGTCTCACTTTGCGGATCGGTTTCGTCGGCGAGCTCGGTTACGAGCTCCACTGCCCGAGTCCCGCGGCTGAGTTCCTCTGGGACCGGCTCGTCGCCGAGGGCGCGCGCCCCTTCGGGCTCGAGCCCCAGCGCATCCTCCGTCTGGAGAAGGGCCACGTCATCGTCGGCCAGGACACCGACTCCGAGTCGAACCTCCTCTCAGCGGCGATGCCCTGGCTCCCAAAAATGGACAAGGACGACTTCGTGGGCAAGCTCGCCATCGAGCATGTTTCCGAGCGCGAGCCGGTCGAGCGGCTCGTCGGCTTCGTCATGGAGGATGGCGTCGTGCCCGCCGAGGGCGCGCAGATCGTGATCGAGGGCTATCCGGCGGGTCGCATCACGAGCGCGCGCAAGAGCGAGGCGGTCGGATCGGTGATCGGGCTCGCGTGGCTTCCTGCCGAGCGGGCGGAGGACGGGACGCGCTTCGAGGTCCGGGTCGATCGGCAACTGCTCGGTGGTCGCGTCAAGTCCGGCGCGTTCTACGACGTCGACGGAAAGCGGATGCGATCGTGAGTCTTCTCGACTTCCTCTCGCCGTCGCGCTGCG
>JACCTK010000193.1 GCA_013812465.1 Actinomycetota bacterium | reverse complement strand
TGCGGTTCGCACCGAGCTCGGGGAGGCGGCGCTCGTTCGCACCACCACCCTCGCTGCTCCCGAGCATGGGCTCTCGAGCGAGGTGCTGGAGAAGACCGACGTCCTCGCGTGGTGGGGCCATCGGGCCCACGAGGATGTGAGCGACGCCGTCACGGAGCGAGTCGCGCAGCACGTGTTGGACGGTAAGGGCCTCCTCGTCCTGCACTCGAGCCACCTCTCGAAGCCCTTTCTTCGCCTGATGGGGACACGTTGCAGCCTTCGCTGGCGAAACGACGCAGAGCGTGAGGTCGTCTGGATGGTCGCGCCGTCGCATCCAATCGCCGAGGGCCTGCCGGCCGCGATCGTCATTCCCGAGCACGAGATGTACGGCGAGTACTTCGACATCCCTCCACCGGACGAGCTCGTCTTCATCAGCTCCTTCGCAGGCGGCGAGGTCTTCCGGAGCGGCTGCTGCTGGACGCGTGGAAAGGGCCGCATCTTCTATTTCAGCCCGGGCCACGAGACCTTTCCCGTCTACCATCAGCCCGAGATCAAGCGCGTGCTCGGAAACGGCGTGCGCTGGGCTCGCCGCAGCTCGTCACCGCTCGAGACTGCGTCGTCTCCGAACTCACCCGCCGGCTGGTTCGAAACGAGCTAGCGCGGAAGCGTGAGCGGGGTCGACGGGGGGACCTGACCCGCGAGCACGGCGCGGCGGACAGCCAAAGGAGGGCTGCCGTAGACGGATCGGAAGCAGCGCGAGAAGTGGTTCGGGCTGGAGAAGCCGGAAAGTCTCCCGACCTCCTGGACGCTCAAGTTCGAGCGCGCGAGCAGAACGAGCGCTCGCTCCAGCCGCATCAGGCGCACCGTCTCCATCGGCGATCGGCCGACCGACGCCGCGAACAGACGGCAGAGATGCTTCGGGGTGACGGCGCCTGCGGCGGCTAGCTCGGGGAGGGAGACGGGTCGCGCGGGCTCGTTGTCGAGCGAGCAGCTGAGCCAGTCGAGCACCCGGCTCACCGCCGCTGGGCGCACCTCCAGCTCGGTCGTCGGCGCAGGCGAGAGGAAGCTGTCGAGCAGAGCCTCAACCATTCGAGCGACAGCCCGGGTGGGGCGCGCTCGGCGGCGCGTTCCGTCACACCATTCATCGAGCACACGGCGAAACAGCGGCCGCACCGCGTCCCCCGGCGCCATCAGCCGCGATATCGGCCAAGTGGCGATCGGCGACCAGTCGTCCGGAAGCTCGTGCACCGCGAAGTGCACGAAAGCGTGCCGGGTCACGCGCTCCGGGTCCCAGCGGTACGCCTCGCGGAAGCCGGGCCGGCCCAGGAGGATCGTTCCCGGCGGAGCGTCGAGCTCGCGCCGGTCGACGATGTAGCTCGCGTGCCCGGCCAGAATCCAGACGAGCTCGAAGTCCTCGAGGAGCCGGGGCCCGAAGGTCGCGCCCGGCTCGTAGGTGGCAGTCCCGCCCCAGGCGTATGCGAGTCGGAGACTTTCAGGCATGGTCGTGCCGAATGATAGGCATAAATATGCGAATGGCTGCGAACGACTTGCGAATTTCAGTCACTCCTGCGGGCCACCGAGGATTTACGCTGTGTCATGACCGAGACCAGTGCTCTCGAAGATGTGCAGGCACGCGGGTACGTAGAAGGCGGCTATATCGTCGTCCAGGGACTGCTCCGAGACGAGGAGGTCGAGGAGATCAAGCGTGAGATTGTGGAGGTCGCCCGCCGGGTGCAGGCGTCGCCGGCATCGGAAGCAGAGCCGGACGCCTCAGACGAGGAGATCCTGCGTGAGACGCTCGCCGTTCACCACCCTCACCTGGTGAGCCCGGTGCTCGAGAGCTACGTGAAGCATCCCGCGGTCTGCGAGGTGCTGACGCGGATCACGGCCGCGCATCTCCCGCACTGGGACGGCCGCGTCAAGGCCATGCAGACGATGGCGTTCGTGAAGCCGCCCGGCTTCCCTGGGCAGGCGTGGCATCAGGACGAGGTCTTCATCCCGACCCGTGACCGGTCGCTTCTCGGAGCGTGGATCGCGATCGACGACGCGACGGTCGAGAACGGGTGCCTCTGGGTGCTGCCCGGCTCGCACCGGAGCGGCTATCTCTATCCGCTGCGTGATCACGGCCAACCGGAGGAGTTCGACGCCGCTCAGGAGAGCTACGGCTTCGACGACTCCGAGGAGCTGGCCGTCGAGCTCGAGGCCGGCTCGGTGCTCTTCTTCAACGGCTACCTGCTGCACCGCTCCAAGAAGAATCGCAGCGAGGTCTACCGGCGCACGCTGGTGACCCACTACATGAACGCGTGGTCGCTCCTGCCCTGGAAGCCGCGGGCGAGGCCGAACGACCCGAACTTCGCCGAGATCGACCGGCGCAACATCGTCCCGGTCGTCGGGGATGATCCGTACGCTTGGAAGGGGTACGAGCGAAACCCCGGCGATGCGTTCGTCCGCCAACGCGACCGGCGGCGGTACGACACGGCGGCTCGCTAGAGACGCCTCACCGCCAGGATTCGCTCTCCGAGAACGGCATGTGTGCGTCATCGCGGAATCGCGGCGCATCGAGGTACGCGTTGACGCCTTCGACTGCATTCCCGCGAAGCAGGAACGCCGACGCCGCGTCCGGTTTCGTGATCCTGGTGGAGGTCGGGATGTAGCGGATCGTCAACGCGCGCCGCCAGCGGTCGGACGTGTTCACGTTCGAGCTGTGGACGATGCTGGGATGGTGGACGGAGACGTCCCCCGGCCCGAGCGTCAGATCGACCGCCTGCTCCTCGTCCACCTGCGCATCGATCTCGCTTCCGAGCACGCTGCCGTCCTCGGCCTCTCTCATCCCTTCGAGCTCCATTGGTGTGCGTCTGCGGGATCACCCGCAGGCAGCCGTTCCCGGGATCGGACTCGGTGACCGCGAGCCAGAGCGTGATGACCTCCATCGGCTCGAGCGGCCAGAACGCGCCGTCCTGGTGCCAGCGCACTTGCTGGCCCGTCCTCGGCGGCTTGCAGATGTAGTGGGTCGCGAAGAGCGCGACATGAGGGCCGATGAACCGCTCGGCGATGTCGACCAGTCGGTCGTCTGACACAAGGCGTATCCAGAACGGATCCTCGCGTGCGAGCCTGTGCCCGAGCTGCTCCGGCCGGAGCTCCGGATGTCTCTCGATCAGCCAGTCGACGTGCGCGTCCGCTTCGGCGATCAGCTCGCTATCGAGCACGTCCCGGAAGATCACGTAGCCCTCCTCCTCGTACCGGCGGCGGGCATCGACGGCGGTCGCTGACATCAGCTCCTTCCTCTTTGTTTGACAGATTGGCCGACCGTATATGTTCCCGAAGGTCATTTCCTCCTCTCAAGGAGTACTTTCTTGTCTTTGAGTGACATCGAGCCTGTCCAACTCTGGCTTCGTGACTACGTATCGCCCGGACAGGCGTTCCATGTCGGACGCAGGGCCGGGTCTGCCTCCTTCCGCGGAACGCTCCACACCCACGACTTCCCCGAGGTCTTCTGGATCGAGCGAGGCCGCCTCACTCACTTGGTGAACGGCAAGCGGCGGCTACTTGCGGAAGGCGATGTCGTGTTCGTCCGGGCCGACGACGTCCACACGTTCCGACCGGTCGGCGACGAGCCGTTCACCCAAGTCAACATCGCCTTGCCTGCTGAGACGCTCGGCTTCCTCGAGCAGCGCTACTTCGACGGAGACGACTGGGCCTGGGCGAGCGGCGGGCTTCCGACCATGTATCGACTCGATCGAGTCCGGCTGGCGCGCCTCATGGAGCTCGCCGCGCTCCTGGCTGCAGGCCCGTCGACTCGCCTGGCGCTCGAGCGTTTCCTGCTCGAGCTGCTCCACGATCTCGTCGAGCCACCTGTCGCCAGCGCGTTTCCGCCCTGGCTCGGCGACGCGCTCCCGCGCTTCGCCGACGATCCGGACGCGCTAGCGCGTGGGGTTCCTGGCCTCGCCGCGCTCGCCGGCCGCAGTCGCGAGCACGTCAATCGCGTCATCCGAAACTCGACCGGCGGCACCGCGACCGCGCTGATCAACGAGCTTCGACTGACCCGGGCCGCTCGGGAACTGAGAATGACCGACCTTCCTATCGCTCGCATCGCCGGCGACTGCGGAATCGGCAATCTCAGCCACTTCTACCGGCTCTTCAACGCGCGCTTCGGCGTCACGCCTCGCCGCTACCGGCTAGGCCAGCAGACGCTGATTCACGGGTCTAGATGATTGATCGGAGACAACCGCGTGACTCCGAACGCCGGCGTAGAACTCGTCCCACCAGTCGGATCGCGGTAGCGCACGGTCCGCCTCGGGAATCCTGTCGAAGACTTCCCAGATCCGGTCCGCAGCCTCGTCGAGCTCCTTCGTCGACTCGTAGACGTGCTCGAGCAGCACGCGCCGCCCGAGATGGTCGTGCAGCACCTCGTCGGCCCAGTCGAAGTCCTGGTAGAGCGCTGCCAGCGCGTCGCCCGACGCTGCCGCGGCCTCGGCCTGAGCGCGCTTGCCGTCCTTTCGCATCGCCGTGTGCTCGGCGGCATAGAGCAGCGCGTAGCGCTCGTGTGGCTCGAGCTGGGTACTGGGATAGGCCGCGAAGCTGAGGTCGTGCGGCACCGTTTGCCAGTCGATTCCGTGCGTCTCGAACCACGCCTCGCCGAACATCGAGTGCCGCGCCTCGTCCCAGAGATGACGCGCGAGATCGCGATGGATGTCGAAGGGCGCGTCCGGCCATTCGTACAACGTCAGCGCGACGAGCTCCACCGCGTGCATCTCGGTCAGGCGGACGTAGAGCATGCGCCAGTTGATCTCTTCCGGCGGCCGCTCGTCGTAAGGGATCCGTCCGCGCGAGTCCCAGAGCCGCGTGAAACGCTCGTCGCGGCGAGGCACGCGGACAAGCTCGAGGGGCTCCGCTGCACGAGGCGAGGGTAGTTCTCTCGCGCGATCGCCATCGCCACCGGCTCCGCCCGCTGCACGCAGGTACGCGTTCAGATGACGCTCCCACTCCTCGTCCGCTCCCCCGAACGCCGCGAGAGCCGCTTCGCCCCATTCGACTTGCTCGCGCTCCTCGAGGACCAGGAAGCGGAGTAGCCGAAGGGTGGGGTGATCCGCGAGCGGATTGGCAAGGCGACAGTGCGCCTCGAGAGCCTCCATCAGGCTGGGCTTGAGAACGCGGTAGACACCGGTCAGCAACTCCCGCGTCGTGCGAGAGCGAACAAGCTCCTCGAAGAAGGTCTCCAGCGCGGGATCGTCGGGTCGGTCGAGGTAGTGCGGCGGCTTCCGCATCTCCGGCACGCGTTCCCGCAGCCACCCACAGTGCTCGGCGTCCTGCCAGAGGTGGAGAGCGAGGGCGCACTTGACCTCCCACTCCGGCGTCGCGCTCAGGTGCGCGGCGAGCACGAGCAGCGTGCGGCGCTCGATGCGGGCGAACCGCCGCAATACGGTCACGGTCTCGTCGACCGTGCGCTCGGCGCGCGTTGCCTCGGCGTGGCTGGAGATCCCGGCAAGGGGAGGTATGGAGCTCATTGGCGCCACCTGGCAGAGTGCCGCCGGAACCACGGCTCAGCCATCGACGAACGTGCTCCGTTCATACACGATTCTGCTGTGCGCACATCGACCCCGCCACCGCCGCGCTACGACCGCATCCTCACCGGCCACGAGCGTCGACAACAGGATCGGTGCTGGCGGCCGCTCGGGACGGACGACTGGCTGCTCATGCACACGCTGTCGGGCACTGTCCTGATCGGCTTGCCCGACCGGGAGCGACTCCTCGGTCCGGGAGACACCGTCCTCTATCAACCGGGCGCGCCGCAGGACTTCGGCGGCGACGCGTCGAGCGCTTCTTGGGAGGTCGTTTGGGCTCACTTCGTGCCGTCGCCAGACTGGCTCGACCTGGTTCGCTGGGCCGAGCTCGCTCCTGGCGTTCTGC
>JACCTK010000188.1 GCA_013812465.1 Actinomycetota bacterium | reverse complement strand
GCCCGTACTACTCGACGGCGCGGCTCTGGGACGACGGCATCATCGATCCGCTGGACACGCGGCAAGTCCTTGCGCTCGGGCTCTCGGCCGCTGCGAACGCACCTGTGCCGGAGACGACCTTCGGCATCTTCCGCATGTGATCGTCCGCATACTCATCTGGAGCCTGTACGACTCGAAGACGACGATCGAGGAGCTTCGCGACTCGCTCGCCGAGCTCGAGCCGCCAAGCGCGTGGCTGTGGAACGCAGCAAGTGAGCGGTTCGGAGTCGTCGCGTTCGGCGACGAGCTCGCTGAGGAGGTTGCTCGCGCCCGTGAGCTCATCGGAACCGATCCCCAGCTCGCAGAGGAATTCGACATCTTGGGACTGTAGGGACCGGGCATGCCCGGTCCCTACGCCGTCAACGACGCATGCCAGGCATCGAGCTCGTCGCGCTCCTCGGTGGTGAGCCCGCGGAGCGGCGCCCGCACATCTTCCAGCACTCGAACGCCCTGACGGCCGAGCAGGCGCTTGAGCGCAGCCTGCCGCGGGAACCGCTCGACGAACGCGCGCAAGTCGGCAAGCCGCGCCGCTCCCTCCGCGCTCGGATTTCGAACGACGTCGCACACGTCGCGAGGAAACGCGGATGCGAGGGCGGAGACCGCGCCGACGGCGCCCGCCGCCAGGCCCTCGTGGATCAGCGCCTCCGGCCCGACGAAGATGTCGAGATCCGGGAGCAGGTAGCGCGAGAAGCGCTCGAAGGGCGTGTCCGAGACCTTCAGACCGGCGAGGTTTGGCGCATTCTCGCGAAGCCGCTCGAGGACGGCCGGAACGACGGCGTATCCGCTCGTCGACTCGAACTCGTAGACGTAGAACGGAAGCGGCGCGCACGCCATCGCGGCCGCGAGGAAGTGCGCGTGCTGCGCCTTCTCGTCCAGCGGGAAGTACGGCGGCCCGATCACCACCACCGCGTCCGCGCCGACCTCCGCGGCGTGCGCGGCGAGGGCGACCGTCTCAGCGGTTGTCTGCGCGCCGCACTGAACGGCCACCTGCAACCGGTTGTCCGCCGCCTGCAGGAAGAGATCGGCGACGAGGCGCCGCTCGCGCTCATCGAGGAGGATCCCCTCGCCCGCCGTTCCGAGCGCGAGGATCCCGTCGAGACCCGCCTCGACGAAGAAGTCGACGAGCGGCCCGAAGGCGTCTTCGTTCAGCGCTGCTCCGGAAGCTCGAAGTGGCGTCACCGAAGCGGCGAGCGCTCCCTCGAGCGCCATCAGCGGAGCGGCTCGCCCGCGCGCAAACGCTCGACGGTCGCGGCGATGCGTCGGGCGCGCGTCTCTTGGCGTTTCGCCTCCTCGACCCATTCGACGTACTCGCGCCGATGCGTGAACGACATGCCAGCTAACGCTGCCTTCGCCTCCGGCGCCGCTGCCAGAGCTGCTCGAAGGTCGCGTGGAACGCTGACCGTGCGCGGCGCCGTGTCCAGCTCCATCGTGACCTGCACGCGGTCCGGCGCATCAGCTCCGGTAGCGGCTTTGACCGCGCGGTTGACGACGATGTGCCCCACTCCGTCATAGACCCCCGGTGTCGTCCGCCAGGTGTGGCCGCGAATCGTGATCCGGACCGGAGGTCGCGCGCGGCCGAACGCCTCCTTCAGATCAAAGGGCACGCGGAACATCGTGGCCGTCTTCCCTGTCCGCTCGAGCTCGACCGTGAAGCGCTTGGCCGCCATGCGCAAACCTTATGGTTTCGACCATGGAGGCACTTCGGGTCGAACGAGACGACCGCGTTCTGCGCGTAACGCTCGCCCGACCCGAGCGCCGGAACGCCTTCGACGCCGCGCTCATCGCCGAGCTGACCGGAGCGTTCGCGGATGTCGGAGACGCTCGAGCAGTGGTGCTCTCCGGTGACGGTCCGAGCTTCTGCGCGGGCGCCGACGTCGAGTGGCAGCGCTCCTCGATCGATCTTTCCTACGACGAGAACGTGGAGGATGCGACGCGTCTCCTCCGGATGCTGGAGGCGATCGACGCCTGTCCTGTCCCCGTCGTCTGCCTGGTGCACGGGTATGCGCTCGGGGGCGGCTCGGGGCTCGTGGCATGCGCCGATATCGCGATCGCCCATCCGGAGGCCGTGTTCGGGTTCACCGAGGTCAGGCTCGGGATCATCCCCGCCGTCATCTCCCCGTTCGTTCTCCCCAAGATCGGCTCCGCGGCGCGGCGCTACTTCCTCACGGGAGAGCGGTTCGGCGCGGACGTCGCGCTCCGGATTGGGCTCGTGCACGAGGTCGCGGAGAACACGGATGAGGCCGTCTCAGGAGTGGTGGAGGCGCTCCTCGCAGGAGGGCCGGAGGCCGTGCGGGAAGCAAAGCGACTTGTCCGCGAACGACCTTCCGGGGCCGAGACCGTGCCGATCGCGGCGGCTCGGCGAACGAGCGAGGAGGGTCAAGCGGGTCTGCGCGCGTTTCTCGAGAAGCGTCCGCCCCCGTGGCGCTCGTAGGGGCAGAGGGTTTGACTCGCCCTTCAAGGTCCGCCGACGAACGAGGGCGACGCAAGCCTCGTTCCTACTCCTCCCAGGAAAACACGACAGAAGGCGACGAGCGGTCGACCGGGCCGTGGTACACCGCCTC
>JACCTK010000398.1 GCA_013812465.1 Actinomycetota bacterium | reverse complement strand
CCGAGAAGCGCCGTCGCAAGCTCCCGATCGAGAACAGGAGCAACCGAGAGTGTCGCCAGGCCCGCTTTCACCTCGTCGTCCAACGACGCGAACACCTCTTCGGCAAAGAAGCGGTAGAGCGACTCCGGCAGCTGCTCCGAATCTTCGAGCTCCGCGTTCGAGACGCCCGCGAGCCCGATCACCGCGGGCCAGCCGTTGGCAATTGCGACGAGACCGGCCGCTGACGGCGGATTACGTCCGGCCAGCACCTCCGATGCCTCATGGGCGTCCATGGCCAACGTCGTCTGGCTCAGCTCGAGCACCTCGTCGTAGAGGATTCGCCGCGCCGTGACCCACGAAGGCCGCTGACGCGAGGCGATCAGGAGCTGGAGGGATGTTGCCGCGACGAGCGCGGAGATGAAGCGCTCGGCTTCCTCCTCCGCCGCGATCTCCTGATAGTCGTCGATGACGAGCCAGCTGTCGCTCGGCCAATCGGCCAAATCCTCGCTCAGGATCTCGGCGAGCACGTCGACCTTCGCCGTCGAGCCGGAGAGCGCGCGCAGGTGCTCGCGCAGCCGCTCGTCGCAGCCGTTCACGAGATCCGTCGAGGCGCGGGCTATCCCGAGCGCCAATGCGGCGACATCCGTGGACGAGCGACGCGCGGTGAACCAGCCGCCACGACGGCTCTCCGCTTGGGTCCATTGCTCGGCGAGCGTCGTCTTGCCATATCCCGCCGGGGCCACGAGCGTTCTGACGCGAGCCTTCGACTCGTCGAGCAGCGCAAGGAGCCGTGGCCGCTGGATAACTCGGCGGCGCTGCCGGACGCCTGCTGTCGCAGTGCTTGCCATAGCCCGAAGTCCCTGATCCCCTGTCCGACCCTAACATCGTTTCGAATAAGACTGGGCGCCCGCGACGGCGGGAGTCGTCGCGGCCGGGGCGCCCAGTCAGCGGCGGGATCTCGCTGCCAGCGCCCATTGGTGCTCGGCGGACAACGGATCCTCACCCGTCAGGAGTCGGTAGGCGATCGGGATCTGGCGCCTGCGCCTCACGCCGAGCTTCTGTCGCAGCACGTCGCAGTGCGCCTTCGCCGTTCTGGGGGAGATTCCGAGACGCTCACTGACCTCCTCGTTGGAGCAGCCGGCCGCGAGCAACATCACGACTTCGCGCTGGCGCTCGGTGATCGGCGCCTGGTCCCTGCGTATGGCCAGCTCCATCATGGCCGTGACGCTACTCCCCCGTTCGAGGGAGGGCCATTCGTCAGGAGATGTAACCGGAGATGTATTCGGGCGGGCGCTATGTCATCGGGACTTGCCGGAGAACCTTGGGCGCGACGCGGTCGAGAATCTCCGAGAGGCTGTCGCCCGTGCACGTGAGCCCGTGGTTTCGTAGGCCGATCACGGCATGGGCGGGATCCGGCTCGAGCGCGACGAGATCGGCCACGGCTACGGCGAGCTCCAGCGTGCCGCACGGATAGTTCACATCCGTCGCTGGAATGCCCTCCATCCAGGCGTGCACATGCAGGATCGCGCTGACCTCGGGGTGCGCCTGATAGATCATCCAGTGCTCGATCGCATCCACCGATACGCGCTTGGGGTCGATGCCCGGCGGGACGCTCAGCACGATCATCCCGCGTTCGTCGTCGAAGTCCTTGACCATCAGGATGTCGCGGCCGACGTCCTCGAGCTTCGACTTGTCGACGCCGGAAGCGCTCATCCAGAAGCGCGTCTCGTCCTTTCTGGCAGACAGATTCCCGTACGAGAGCCCGCCCACCGAATAGAGGCGCATGACGTGGCGGAGGTCGCGACCGGAGAGGTACTCCTCCACCGGGAAGGGCGAGGGCAGAAGGTCGAGCTCGTCCAGCCGGCGTCCGGCGGACTCGATGTCGGCGGTGATCTCGTCCCCATCCCAGAGCTCCGGCTCGAGATCGGGGATCCATTCGTTGTCGATGACGAGCCGCGAGGTCGCGAGTGGCTCGAGGCGCTCGTAGATCTCCGCCGGGTCGTCCGCCACGTGATACGTGCCGCGCTCCATCGTCGTGAACCAGACGCCTTTGTCCGGGACGCGGAGGAGAACGACATTCGAAAGCGTGCGGACGAGCATCGGGTAGCTCTCCTTGAGGGCGTCCTCGGGCGCCTCGGAGAGCTCATAGAACGCGGCCGAGTAGGTTCCGCGCGAGGCGCGTCTGAATGCCTTCGGGTCGGCCGGATCGAACATGTTGAGGACGAAGTCCGCGTCGGCGACGTCATCGACCTGGACGAAGTCGTCCTCCTCGAACTGCTTGCCGATCGTGGAGACCCATTCCTCGTGGGCCGGGGAAGTCGAGGTTCCCCAGATCGCGTACCTGCGCACGGTGTCGAGTCTAGTGATTGACGGCTAGCGGAAGAGATCACGCTCGCTGGGCATGAGCAGATCCTGCCCGCTGCCGTCACCGCGTAGGTCGAGGCCGCGCACGATCGCCGCGGGAACGCCGTCGGTCTTCCCCATGACGAGCTCGGCCGCGCCGGCGATCTCGTCGGCCACTGCGATCTCGGTCGCGTGCAGCTCGTATCCGATCGAGTCTCGTGTTCCCGCGAGATCGAGGAGCGGGCTGACTCCGGCCACTCCCAGAGCGACGTCGGTCGTTCCTCGCCGAAAGGGACGCCCGAAGGAGTCGCTGACGATGACGCCCACGTCGACGCCCGAGAGCTCCCAGATGCGGTCTCGAAGAATACGAGCCGACGCATCCGGATCGAGTGGAAGCAGGATCAGCGTGCTTGGCCCCTTCGCGTTCGATCGGTCGACGCCCGCCGAGGCGCAGACGAACCCGTGAGGCGTCTCGGCGATGATCAGCGTCGGCGGTCTCATGCGGACGATCCGACGGCTCTCCTGGAGGATCGCCTCGATGCGGCGCGCGTCTTCGTCTCCGGCGAGCTCGCGCGCTCGGTCCGAAGGCTGGACCTGGTCGAGATGCAGGACGCGGCCCTCGATCTTCGAGACTGCTTTCTGGGCGACGACAACGATGTCGCCGTTCTCTAGGCTTGCCGCGCGCTCGGCGGACTCGACGAGGAGCGCGCCCAGGTCGTCCTCCTCTTCGAGCTCTGGGATCCCGCACAGCGGGATGACGCGAATCTCTCTCACGAAAGTCCGGTGACGCGAATCCCGGCATGTCCGCGGTAGCGCTTGTTCAGATTCACGATGACCGCGGTCATGCCCTCGAGCGCCCGGGCGCTGGCGAGCGGGCCGGCGTCGAGCGCTCGGCCCGAGGTCAGGCCGTCGGCTACCCCGAGCACGAGGTTCTTCGCCTCGAGGTCGTCTCCACAGACGAAGGCGTCCTCGTCCGGAGGCTCGGCGGCGCCGAGGGTGGAGGCTGCCAAGGAGTGGAGGCCGGCGAGGACCGGGCAGGCGAGCTCCGCCTGAAGCCGCTCCGCGAGGGACGCCGCATCGAGTGTGGGAAGAGCGCCGGAAGGCGCAAAGCGGAGCTCGGAGGCGACGGAGAGCACCGGTGTCGAGCCGATCGCGTCCCGAAGCTCTCGCGCGGTTTCGAGGGCGGCGCCCGCTTTCGTTGCGAGAACGACGAGATCAGCCGCGTGGACGGCTATCTCGTTCGTCGCGCCCTCGACTCCGAGCTCGGCCGCAGTCGAGGCGGCGCGGCTTGCGTCCCTGGACCCGAGCACGACATCGTGGTCGGCTTCCCGCAGGCGTGTGGCAAGCGCGGATCCGAACGGTCCCGTGCCGCCGACGATCGCTATCCGCACGCGACTTCCAGAACCTCTTCGGCGAGCCGACGTGCGGCATCGCGGTCGGACATCAACGTCTGGGTGGCGACCAGCTCGACCTCCGCTTGGGCCGGAGCGTCGGTCTCGTCGATCAGCAGCACGTCGATCAAACCCAAGTAACAGTCTGTTACATGGGCCGGTGTGGCACCCCCCGCCATGCGCGAGAGCATACGGCCGAGCGGGCCCGAGACGGCCTTCCCTCCCACGATCGGGCTCACCGCGACACAGCGGGCGTGGCGCGACTCGAGCGCGCTGCGAATCTCGTTCACAGCGAGAATCGGGCCGATCGAGAGATACGGGTTGCTGGGCGCGATGAGAATCGCCTCCGCGCCCGCGAGGGCTTCGACAACGCCAGGCGCGGGTCTCGCGTCGCCAGCGCCCTCGTAGCGAACCGCGTCCACGTCGTCCTCGTGCGCGCGCCCGACGAACCACTCCTGGAACGGAAACTCGCCCGCAGACATGTGGACGTGAGTTCGCAGCCGATCATCCGTGGCCGGGAGGATGCGCGTGTCGAGACCTGCCTTCTCGATGAGCTGGGCAGTCACGTGGGATAGCGGCACACCCGCTCGCAGCAGCTCGGTGCGGACGAGGTGGAGCCCGATATCGAGATCGCCGAGCCGAAACCAGTCCTCGCCTCCCCAGCTCGCCGCGGACGCGAGAGCGTTCCACGTCTCTCCAGTCCGGCCCCAGCCACGCTCGTCGTCGAGGACGCCGGCAAGCGTGTAGAGGAGGCTGTCGAGATCCGGCGAGACGCTCAATCCGAGGATCTCGAGGTCGTCACCGACGTTTCCCACGATCGTGAGCTCATCCGCGGGGAGCACGTCGGCGAGGCCGCGGGCGAAGCGGGCGCCCCCGCCGCCGCCCGACAGGAGAACGACCTTCACGCCGGGACGGCGAGGAGCGAGCGCGTACGAGGGCCGAAGAGCAGCGCGTAGCGCTCGAGATCGTCTTCCGTATCGACGTCCGCCTCGAGCTCCGGACTCGTCAGGGTCGCGAACGGCGCGTGGGCACGGAACCGGGCCGCGCTCCCGGGGCCGTACAACGGCGAGAAGGCAGACGGGTCTGGAAGCGACAGGGCGTTCGTGGTCCCGTCCTCGGCCTCGACGAGCGCGAGTCCGGCTGCAGCGAGCCTCGCGATCGCAGCCGGCGTGGCGCAAGGGAGGTCGGCGTTGACTACCAGCGCATGGCCTTCGACGCGAGCCAACCCCGCGGCCACAGCCGCGCCAAGACCTTCCAGGGGGTCGGGCACGACTTCGACGGCGGGCGGGACAAGGTCCGGATCGTCGGTGACGACAAGGACTCTCCCGACTTCGAGCGCCGCAGAGACGACGTCTCCGAGCATCGCGACCGCGACAGCGGCGCGGATCGATGCTGGGAGCCTCTGCTTCGCGTCACCGCGATACGGGATCACGATCGTCGGCACACGCGCAAGCGTAGTCAGCGGCGCTCTTAACAGTGCCTGGCACTGTGAGCATGGAAAGAGTGCGCCGATCCTTCCACAGCGGACCTGGTGGTTTGGATCAGGCCGCGTTCGAGGACGTGCTGTCCGCGCCCGGGCCGGACGTCGCCCACTCGTGCACGTCGAACCAATGTGTCTCGTGCAACGCCTTGCACACCTGGGGATCGGTGTGGGCCGGGTTGAAGACGTGATGCTCGACGTCACAGCAGATCTCGATCTCGCTGAGAGAGACGTGCGAGATGCGCGTGAGAGCCTCCGATGGGAGCCCGACCTCGGAGACCATGTAGTGCTTGAACTGGAGGTCGGGATCGAGCTCCATGAGCTCGGGCCAATCGGGACAGGTGCGAGCAGTCATGGGCCGGACTCCGGCCC
>JACCTK010000174.1 GCA_013812465.1 Actinomycetota bacterium | reverse complement strand
CGTCCCGCGCCGCTGTTCCGCGACTTCGTGGCAGCTGCGCTCGAACGGTCGCGTGCGCGCAGCGCCGTGCGCGCGGTCGCTGGTTGAGCGGCGCAGCGGCAAATCAGGTTGTCCACGTAGCCGCCGCGATCATGCGTCGCGGCGACGAGATCGTCCTCGTGCGGCAGGGTGCGCGAGGAGAGGAGCCGTTTTGGGCGCTCCCCGGCGGCGTTGTCGACGAGGGGGAGCTCGTCCCCGAAGCGCTTGTGCGGGAGGTGCGCGAGGAAACAGGGCTCGAAATCGCAGTTCAGACCCGACTCGCCTTCGTCCGCCAGATCGACGACCGTCGACCCCACCAGCCCGTAGCTGCATGGGGACCGGGCTGCCTCGCGACAGTCTGGGTCTTCGAGGTCGACTCGTGGAGCGGCGAGCTCGATGCCTGCGATCCCGATGGTGTCGTCTCCGAGGCCTGCCTAGTCCCGGTAGACGAAGCCGTCGTACGGTTGCGCCACACGCACTGGCTCGAGCTTCCTGCGGACTACCTCGATGGTCGTGTCGAGCCGGGTTCGTTTCGATTCGAGCGCTGGCATGAGGACGGGCGGGTCGAGATCGTGCGCGAACCGCCAAGTGACAACTTGTACCTTGGGAGGATGAGCACGGTTCAGCAGCCGCTGACCTCGCCGCTCGTCGACTTCTTTCTCGAGCTGTGCGCGATTCCGAGTCCTTCGGGACAAGAGCGCGCAGTCGCAGACCGCGTCGGCGGCTACCTGACGGAACTCGGTCTCGAGTGGGACGAGGACGACACGGCGATCGAGCTCGACGGGACAACCGGAAGCATCTACTGCCGGCTCCCAGCCTCGAACGGCGCAGGTGGTACCCCGATCTTTCTCTGCGCCCACACGGACACGGTTCCGCCGGAGGCGGGCATCGACCCGGTCGTCGGCGAGGATGGCATCGTTCGCAACGCTGCGGGGGCCATTCTCGGGTCGGACAACAAAGCTGCCGTGGTCGTGATGCTCGAGGCGGCGCGGCGGATCGTCGAGGAGAGCCGGCCCCACGCGGGCATCGAGCTGCTCTTCACCCCGCAGGAAGAGGTCTCCCTACGCGGGGCGGACGCGTTCGACCACACGAGGCTCGTCGCTCATACAGGCTTCGTCTACGACCAGGGAGCGCCGATCGGTGAGATCGTGCTGGGGTCGCCGCACGGCCGGTTGCTCGACTTCCGCTTCCACGGACGCTCGGCCCACGCAGGCATGTTCCCCGAGGAGGGTCGTTCAGCGGTCGCGGCGGCCTCGCGGGCGATCGCCGACTTCCGATTGGGGCGGATCGACGAGGAGACGAGCGCGAACGTCGGTGTGATCACCGGCGGAACGGCGCGCAACGTCGTCCCGGAATGGTGCTTCTTCACCGCCGAGGTACGGTCTCACGACGAGCGTAAGGCGGTAGACCTCGTGCGCGAGATGTTGGAAACCGCTGCGTTTGCGGCGAGCCTCGGTGAGTGCGAGGTAGAGAGCGAGGTGCGTCCGAGCTTTCCCGGCTACAGGTTTCGCGAGAACGATCCGCCGGTGGTGCTGGCGGCCACCGCGTTGCGGGCGGCCGGGTTCGAGCCGACCTACGCGCTGAGCGGCGGCGGAGCGGACGCGAACGTCTTCAACGCGCGCGGCCTCTCGTGCGTGAATCTGGCGAACGGGATGATGGAAATCCACACGCCCGACGAGCACATCGCCGTCCAGGACTTGGAGGCGATGGTCGAAGTCACGCTGGCGCTGGTCGACGCGGCGCGCGAAACCTAGGATAGGCGCACGGCGCCATCGTCGCCGAGCGTCCATCCGGGGTTGTGGGCGATCTCCCAGGCATGGCCGTCCGGATCAACGAAGACCCCTGAGTAGCCTCCCCAGAAGGTCTCAGCCCCCGAACGCGCGATCGTCGCTCCGGCCGTCTCGGCCTCGGCGAGGACAGCGTCGACCTCCGCCGGCGAACGCACGTTGTGCGCGAGCGTGACGCCGCCCCAACCACCGGAGTCCGCCACAGCTGTGTCCCCGGCAAGCTGCTCACGACTCCAGAGCGCGACGATCATCCC
>JACCTK010000396.1 GCA_013812465.1 Actinomycetota bacterium | reverse complement strand
GGAGGGCTGCGCGAAAGCGATACCGGTCGCCGCGGCAGAACGTCTGCCCGAGCGCGACCAGCATTCCCCGTTGGTCGAACGTCTTGTGCTCGGCGAAGAGCACCGGCGCGCTCGCATCGGTCTCGAGCAGAGAAGCCTGACACTCGTCCGCCGCAACCGCCTGAATCGCGAAGTCGGCGCGGGTCGGAACGATGGCGTACTCCTGGAGCACCGCATACAGCGACGTCCCGCCGGAGAAGTCGATCGTCGAGATCTGGGGCGCACGAGCAAGGGGAATCCGGTTCAGGTTGATCGCCACGGGCACATCGCTGAGGCGGCGCAGTCGCTCGAGCTCGAAGATCTGCGCCCCCGGGGCGATCCGAAATGCGTCGGCCTCGTCAGTCGTTGCAAGCGTAGTTCCGCACGAAGAACACGTGAGCTGACCTCGAGCCCGCGAGCCGCACCGAGCTCACTGAAGCTGAGGAGTGCGTTCGGAGGCTCGCCGACCGGACCCAGTGAAGCGACGAACGAGCCGCGACCGGTGGACGACTTGATGATCCCGTCTCCCGCAAGGGCGCCGAGCGCGAGGCGCACGGTGACTCTGCTCACACCGAGCCGCTCGCCGATCGCTCGTTCCGCGGGTAGGCGATCCCCTGGCCTGAGAGCGCCGCTGGCGATCTCGTCCGCAATCAGGCGATAGACGCGATAGTAGAGCGGCTATGCCTCGTCGGTGCTCAACATCGCCCCGTCGAGCCTGATCATCGGAGGTTCGTGTTTTTTCGGGAGCATGACCTGGTGACTGGCTTGTACGGGCTTGGCTCGCTTTCGTCAAGCGCCCGAGTTCCGCAGTTGATGGGCATGTGAGGCGTGTACGACGCGTGCATCGTGCAGCCGCCGGCAGGAATCGGACAGACGACGGCGTCCCGGCCGAACTCGCCCGTGTAGAGCTCGAGAGCCTCATGGCTCGGGTCGCCGCCGCTCCGCCGGTGGGGCACGACGTCGCCCTGGCGATTCTCCACGCTGCCCGATGCAACAATCGCCCGACTTTGGTCGCGACGGGGAAGTCGTCGCGGAACGCGTTCAATGGTCACACGACGACTCCAAGGGCGTACGCGAATCGGTAGGAGGGCCTGGTCAGCCGGTAGCGCGGGTGGGTGTCGGGCCCGCAACTTGCGGTTCCGAGCCCGCGTTGCCCGTGGTCGAGGCTCAGGAACACCTCGGGCCGAGGCGCAAGATCGGTCGTATGGCGCGCGACGTAGAGGTCGTCAGGCGTGAAGTGGCTCGCAGTGAAGCCGATGGTCGGCACGCCTTCGACCTCCAGCCCGAAGCCGCTCTCGCTCGTGAGCGTTAGCCGGCGCACGTCGCTCTTGTGGCCGTGCTCCTGCGGCAGGATGTAGGGCACGTATTGGTCGGTGACCGTGCTCGTAAACTGCGCGACCACGGCTGACGCTTTCCGGTCGACGTAGTTGTCCCACGGGCCGCGGCCGTACCAGTCAAGCTGCTCCAACCCGGACGGAAGCGTCAATGCGACGCCGACGCGAGGGAGGTCATCGAGCTCAGAGCCGAGAAGCACCTCGTTCTCGACAAGGAGGTGCTCGCCCCTTAGTCGATACAGCTGCCGATGGACGGCGTCGTCCCAGCGACGGCGGCCGGAGGCTCGATGCACGACCTCGACCCGGTCGCGGAGCACGCGGATGCTCTCGAGCCGGTGGGCGACGCGATCGAGGCCGAGCCCGAGCCAGTAGGGGAGCACACCGGATTCGTGGTCGGGCAGGAGACGAAGCCCGTCGTTGTCGGTCGCCGCACGCCAGAGCTGGAGCCGGGGGCCGCCGAGGAGGGGGCAGCGACCCTCCCGGCTCAGGTTTGTCAGCAGGCCTGTCTTGACTGCGATCGTGGCCTGCACACCGTTAGCCTCGAGGATGATTGTGTTGCCTTCCTCGCGCGGGCGAGCGCGGCGCGCCGGTTGGGGGCGGGGCGCCGGTTGGGCGCCGAGCTCCCGCGACGGAAGCGCGAATTGTTGCCAGGCGACCTCGTGGCCCGCCGGCGCCCAGGCGGCGGCGGAGCGGCAGAAGAAGCGAAACGTGACCAACCGCTCTCCGCCCGAGTCGCTGGCGAGATCGAGCTTCACGTCGAGTGCCTCACCGGGTCCGATCTGGAGCGCCGGCAGCCTCCCGCTCGTGACGACGGCGCCGTCCTCCGTCAGCTCCCACGTGCCGCGGTAGCCGGCGAGAGTCGTGAAGTCGAGCAGGCTCTGAATGCGGAATCGTCCGCGGGCGGCGTCGAGCGACTCGACGCGGATCGGCTGAGCGAGAAACTTCAGCTCGTAGAGCGCCGGGTGCGGCGTACGGTCTGGCCACACGAGGCCGTCGGCGCAGAAGTTGGCGTCGTTGGGGACGTCGCCGAAATCTCCGCCGTAGGCCCAGTACGACTGGCCTCGATCGTCCGTCTGCCGGATGCCGTGGTCGATCCATTCCCACACGAACCCACCCTGGAGGGCCGGATGTCGAGCAAATGCGGCGAAGTAGTCGGCCAGCCCGCCGTTCGAGTTCCCCATCGCATGCGAGTACTCGCAGAGGATGAGAGGACGCGTATCGCTGTCGCCCTCTGCCCACGACTCGATTTCCTCGACCGAGGCGTACATCGGGCAGATGACGTCGGTGACTCGCGTCCCGCCCGACCAGTCGCGGTTGATCGCCCCCTCGTAGTGCAGCGGCCGTGAGGGGTCGCGGGCCCGCAGCCACCCTGCGGCGGCGTCGTGGTTGGGGCCATAGCCGCTCTCGTTCCCGAGTGACCAGACGATGACGCTCGGATGGTTCTTGTCGCGCTCGACCATGTTGCGCACGCGTTCGAGAAACGCGTTGGCGTAACGGGGATCGCGGCAGACCTCGTCGTAGTACGAATGAGACTCGATGTTTGCCTCGTTGACGACGTAGAGCCCATGCCGGTCGCAGAGGTCGAGCCAGTACGGGTCGTTCGGATAATGGGAGGTTCGGACGGCGTTGATGTTGAACTGCTTCATCAGGCGCAGGTCGGCATCCATGACGTCCCGAGACACGACCCGACCGTGGCGGTCGTCATGGTCGTGGCGGTTGACGCCACGGATCAGCATCACCTTGCCGTTGACGAGCAGCCGACCGTCGCGGATCTCGACGCGACGGAACCCGACGCCGGACGCGACGGTTTCGCGCCCGAACTGGCCGTTGAGATTGACGACGAGGGTGTAGAGGGCGGGATCCTCCGCCGACCATCGTCTCGGACGCCGCACAGCCAGGTCGACATGCGCGGTTCCACCGTCGAGGTCGAACGGCACGTCGACGACTGCCCGGCCGCCGGGGTCGAGAAGCTGTGCGGCGAGCGTCGCGTCGCCAAGCGTGCCTGGCAAGGCGACTTCGATCGAGAGCAGCCCATCCCGGTAGTCGTCGTCGAGACCGGCGCGCGCGAACACGTCGTCGATGTGTGTCGTCGGAGTCGCATAGAGCCGAACCCCCCGCGAGATGCCTGCATGCCACCACTGGTCCTGGTCTTCCACGAAGCTCGCGTCCGACCAGCGCACGACAACGGCGATGAGCTCGTTCGGCCCGTCGTGGCGAAGGTGCCACGTGACGTCGAACTCCGCCGGCGTGCGGGCATCCTTCGCGATCCCGACGGGCTCGCCGTTGAGGAGCACGTGGAGCGCCCCCTCGACGCCGCCGAAATGCAACACGACGCGCCGCCGGTGCCAGCCTCGCCGAATCGCAAAGGTGCGCCTGTAGATCCCCGTCGGGTTCGCGTCGGGGACATGCGGCGGCCGCTCACGGAACGGCATCACGATGTTCGTGTACTTCGGCTGCTCGAATCCCTGCATCGTCCAGAGGCCGGGGACGTCGACCGTGTGCCAGCCTCGGGTTGCATGCAGCTCTCTCAACGCGGCAGCGGGGGTGGCGGCAAGCCTGAACAGCCAGTCCCCGTCGAGCGACATCCACGTCGCCGGCTCCCGCGTGAGGGTTGCCCGGGGCTGCAGGCGGTTTAAGCTCGTCAGCTCCGGCATCTCCCAGCTTGGGCGGCCGCCCGGGTAGAGCAGGCCCTCGAGGCTGGAGCTACGCGTCCCGGGCACCGTCGTCAGCCGACGTCGCGCAATGCGCGCGCGGCGTTCTCCGGCCGCGACGGGATCGAAGTAGACGCCGGAGCCGAGCTCACCGGCCGCAACGTAGCGCGTCACGCCCGGCGCGCGCCCGGGCGAAACGATCTCGGGGTGGAGCAGCGCCGAGGGCGCAGTACGTGTCATGGTCGGAGCCGCGGTGGCCGGCGGAGCGTCCCTCAGCTCACGGCGGACCGCTGCCAGTAGGCGTCGATCGGCTCTTCGCGTGGAACGACGGTCGCTCTGAACACGAGGATGTAAGCGCGGCGCGGTGTCTCGGAGCGGTTCGGGCCGGCGTAGTGGAGCGTGTACGACGCGTGCATCGTGCAGCCGCCGGCAGGAATCGGACAGGCGACGGCGTCCCGATCGAAGGTGTCCGTGTCCAGCTCGAGCGCGTCCGTACTCGAGTCGGCGCCGGCCTGCCGGTGCGGCACCAGGTCGAGCCGATTGCTGCTCGGCACGAACTGCATGCAGCCGCTCTCGACCGTCGCATCGTCGAGAGGGAGCCAGAAGTTGATGTTGCGGTAGCGCAAACCGGGATCGTGGTACGCCTGGTCCTGGTGCCACGGCGTCTCGCTGCCGACCAGTGCCGGCTTGTAGATCATGTGCTCGCCGAACTCCGGCTCGAGGTCGTCCCCGAAGAGCTGCGTTGCGATTGCGCGCGCGTTCGCGACGAACTGGGTCTTCGTCAGCTCAGGGGCGTAGCGGGACGGCTCAATGAGTTGCGGGAGCTGCGCTCCGAGCTGGTAGCGGGATCCCTCTTCGCGTCCGGCGTCGGAGCTGAACAGCCGGTCGTACGTGACGCGCAACTCGGCGACCTCGTCCGGCGTCGTGATCGCGTCGAGCCACAGGTCCGTTGTGCTCGAAGAACTCGACCTGATGCGGGGACAGCGCGGTGGCGGGAGTCATGGAGCCGTTCCCCTTTCGTCGTATGGGCCGTCGTTGCCTACCGGGCGATGCGGGTTCCAGTCAGGAGCTACGCGCCCTGTCTCTCAGATGCTCCCGACGGCGGTCTCGACCTCGGAATCCAACGGGGTCGATGCTCCTTCGCGCTCGTCGCGGTACGGGTCGGGCGTCAGGTCGATCTCCTCCGGGTTCAGCCGGAGTGCGGGGAATGTGCTCTCGAGATCGATCGCCACGCCATCGGCTTCTCGACCAGGACGTGCTTGCCCGCCGCGAGCGCGGCGGCCGAGATCCTCTCCGTGCTCCCGCATCGACGTGAAGACGGCGACCGCGTCGATGTGACCGTCCTCGGTCAACTCTTCGTACCGCGTCGTGAACGGGACGTCGCCAAGGTCTCGCTCGATTGCGAGCCGCTTGCGTGCGTCGAGATCACACGTGCCTGCGATGACCACGCTCCCACGTTCGCGCAGTGCGCGGATCTGTGGGCGCATACCTGTGGGGGACACTGCCGCAGCCGATGATGGCCAGGCGAACCGGACTCTCCAATACAGCTCCTTCCGCCAGATTGGTATTGTGCGGTATTACCTCTACTCTATAGATAGCTTGGGTACTCCCGCTCGGAAGGGGAACCGGGTCAGGCAGGTCTCCCACATTGGAGGCCGTCTGACCTTGCAGGCTGTCTGCGATCGGCGTGCGAGGGCACTCACGGCGCTTCACCATCAGCCCAGCGATCGATGTACTCGCTAACGAGATGGATGAGCAGGATGTGGCTCTCCTGGACTCGGGCGGTGACGGTCGAAGGCGCGCGGAGCACGCGATCTGCGTGCTGGGCTGCTGCGGTACCCGCTTCTCCGGTAAAGAGGATGGTGAGGGCCCCGTTTTTCTGCGCGGCGGCAAGGCCGTTCACGACACTCGGTGACTCGCCGCTGGTACTGAAGGCGACCACAACATCGGTGGAGCCCGCCAGGGCCGACACCTGGCGTGCGAAGACGTCGTCGTAGCCGTAATCGTTGGCGATGCACGTCACGACCGACGGATCGGTGGCGAGTGATCGCGCCGGGAGCGCTCGGCGTGGTCTCGAGTACCGCCCGATGAGCTCGGACACGAGGTGCTGGGCGTCGGCGGCCGAGCCACCGTTTCCGAATGAAAGGACGGTTCCGCCACGCTCCAGTTGCGCGCAGATCTCACTCGAGACGTGCTCCACCGAAGGGATGAGGGCTTCGAGCGCGGTCACGATCGAGAGGTGGTCGCGGATCTCCTGCCTCAAGAGCTCGGTGGTCGGAGGATGACCGCTCACGTGCCGACACCACCATTGGCGAGCGAGCGAGCGGTCATTCGGCCAGGGCGAGGTAGGTGCGGACGTACTCGTCGACACCCTGCTCGAGGGTGCGAAACTCCGTGTTGTAGCCGCAAGCGCGAAGTTTTCGAATGTCTGCTTGCGTGAAGTACTGGTACTTCGCACGGAGGCTCGGCGGCATGTCGATGAATCGGATGTTCGCGGGCCTGTCGAGCGCCGCGAAGACGGCGTGCGCGAGGTCGAGCCAGGTTCTGGCGACGCCGCTGCCGCAGTTGAAAAGTCCCGACGTAGTTTGCTTGTCGAGAAAATGCATGACGACGTCTACTGCGTCATCGACATAGATGAAGTCGCGACGCTGCTCGCCGTCTGCGATTCCGTCCCGGTAGGACTTGAAGAGGGCCACCTCACCCGCATCCTTAATTTGATCGTTTGCCTTGGCCACGACCGAGCGCATGTCGCCTTTATGGCTCTCATATGGACCGAACACATTGAAGAATTTCAGTCCGACGATCTGGTCGAGCAAGCTGTGACGCAACGCCCAGAGGTCGAAAACGTGCTTGGAATAGCCGTACATGTTGAGCTGCATCAACCGCTTGGTATTCGCGTCGGCGTCGCTGAACCCGAGCGAGCCGTCGCCGTACGTCGCGGCGCTCGAGGCATAGATGAATCTACTGGAGTTGGTCAGCGCCCATTTGCACAATCTCCGGGTATACCGGTAGTTGTTCTCCATCAGAAAGTCGGCATTCGACTCAGTAGTAGAGCTGCACGCGCCGAGATGAATGATGGCGTCAACTCGCGGCCGCGGTGTCGCTTGCAGCCACGACAAGAGTTCTGAGGGGGCCAGGAGATCCTCGAACTGCAGACCAGCCAGGTTCTTCCACTTTTCGTCGCAGCCGAGGTTGTCGACGAGGACGGGAGCAGTGCATCCGCGTCGGTTGAGCTCCGCGACGGTATTGCGCCCTATGAAGCCAGCCGCGCCAGTGACGATGATCGTTCCGCTCACGTCACGGCCCGATCAACCCCGTAGGCGCTCAAGATTCGCTCGATCGTGCCGGTGGTCGAGCGTCCCGTCACCAGTTCGGCGAGAACGACCTTGCCCCCGTGGGCTTCGACGACGTCGCGCCCGCTAACGTAGTGCGCCCAGTCGCTTCCTTTGACGAGGACGTCGGGGAGGAGCGCCTCGATCAGCGGTCTGGGTTCATCCTCGTCGAAGATCACGATGTAGTCCACGGCTCGGAGGCTCTGCAGCACCCGGGCTCGATCGTTCTCGGGATTGACGGGGCGGTTTGGCCCCTTGCTGCGCCGAACGGAGTCGTCGCCGTTGAGCCCCAGGATGAGGACGTCGCCCTGATCGCGGGCAAACTCGAGATAGGTGACGTGTCCCCGATGAAGGATGTCGAAGCATCCGTTCGTAAACACGACACGCGCTCCGGCCGCTGTCAGGCGCTCGCGCTCGAGACGCATCTGCTCGACTGTGAGAATCTGCCCCGTGGCTAGTGGCATCGTGGACTCCGGTCAGTGCGCCATGTGTCGGCAGGGCGGATCAAGACAGTCCGAGGAGTGTAAGGAGCGGCTTCAAATCGCTGAAGTCCGGCACGAGGATGGTCGCCCCACCGCGGATGAGCCGCCCGCGCTTGGCCGGATTGAAGCCGTAGCGTCGCTGCTCGTCGCTGCAGACACCGACGGGAATACCGCCCGCCTTCCGCGTCTCGCGCATCTCGACCGGACCGTCTCCGAAGGTGACAAGGCTCCCCCCCTCCAGCTTGTTCTCTCGAAAGATTCGATCCAGCACAACTCTCTTCGCCTCGACGTTGACGTCTCCGACAGAGCCGTAGATGCGATGCTCGAAGAACTGCCCGAAGCCGAGTGCATGAGCTTCTGCGACGACATCCTCGACGTCCGTTCCGCTCGCCAGGTAGAGCGCCAGCCCTTGCTCGCGCAAGAGCTCCAGCAGCGTTAGCGCGTTCTTCATGTGAAAGTCGCTCGGCTGGAGATGTCCCGCGGCGAGCTTCGCAAGTCGCCTTCGAACGACCGTCAGCAACTCGTTGTTGAAGATCTCCTTGTAGCCGTGCGCGTCGAGGATGAGGTCCTCAGGTACGAGGCCGAATTGGCGCACGAGGCCGACGAGCCCTTGCATCTGGACAAGTGTCTGGATCCCCGTGGTCCGGTCGATGAGGTGCATTACGGCGGATCTGCCCCGCTGGTACGTCTCGGCGTCGACAGACGCAAACCGGTCACCGAGGATCGACCGAATCATCATGGGCTCCATGACGTCTTCCCAGCCCTGCCGCAGCGTCGAGAGTGTGCCGTCGAAGTCGAAGATGACGTGCGTCGGCGTCGGAGCCGTCGGAGGATCGCCGATGAGCTCGATCTCGGTGTCCGGCACGTATCGGGCGCGAGCGGGGTTGTCAGCAACTTCCGGCGAATAGACGTAGTCGGCCCGCTCTGCGGCCGCGACCAGCTCCGCCGGTGTAACCGTCCCCGTCGTGCGGATCTTGCGCACCGTCACAGACGCGGCGATGTTGGCGAGGTGCGCCGCAGCTGGCACGCCTCCACCGCAGGCGAGTACCGCGGCGACGGTCGCGACGGCGGTGTCACCGCCGCCGACGGGATCGACTTGGCTGGTGACGTCGATTCCCAGGGCGTGGTAGACGCCGCCGGCGTCAGCCGCAACGATGCCACGGTCACCCCTTGTGACGAAGACCGGACGCCCTGTTCGGCGCGTGATCTGCTCCGCAAGATCGGTAGCCTGCTCGTCCGACATCGATCCACCGCCGACTTCGACCAGACCCTGCGTCACCGCCTCCCGAGCATTCACCTTTAGGACGGCGCCGACGTACAAGGCAGCTGTGTCTCGCGCGTCAACCACAAAGAGCGTCTCTGGGTGCGCAGCGATAATCGCATTGATCTCGGCGGTGACGTCTGGCTGGGCGAAGCAGCCGGCCGCCTGCTGATTGATCACGACCGCCTCGCCCCACTCGGCCGCCTCATGAAGGTGCTCGACCAAGACCCGAACGTCGTTCTCCGCGAGACCGTCTCGCGTACCGAAGTCGAGTCGCCGCTGCTCGCTGTCTCCGACGTAGGGCTTCGCGTAGGCAAGGGTCTGCCAATCCGGGCCGAGATCTTGCATGCCCGCCGTGTTCGCGCCGAGCTCGACGAGCAGGTCGAGCATCGCTGCGCCGAACGGATCGCGGCCGTACACGCCGATTGCCTTGACCTCGCCCACGCCCAAGGCCACGAGGTTGGCCACCACGTTGCCTGCACCACCGAGGCTGTACCGCTGTCTGTCCGCGCGGAGAGTCGGCAGCCCGGTCTCCACGGAATGCTCCGGGGGGCCATCGTGTAGCTGCCAGTAGGCATCGAGGCAGAAATCACCGGCCACCGCAATCCGCGCGGCGCGCATGGCCTCAAAGAGCCTTCTCAGCCCATAACCGGTCATGACGACCTGCCCCGCGCCGGGCCGATAGATTGTCCGAGCAGCTGACAGAGATCGAAACGGTATCAGGGAATAGACTATAGATCAGGGCTTGAGGTGTCTATTCATCTGGGCCCCGAAGTTGCTATGGTCATTGTATGGCGCTGACAGCAAAGTACCCCGAGATCGTGAGTGCGCTTCGTCATCAGATGGCAGCGGGGAAGTACCAGGTCGGCGAGCGCATTCCGAGCGAGAACCAACTCGCCCTCCGATACGGGGTATCCCGGCCGACGGCAGCTCGTGCGCTGCACGAGCTCGCGACGGACGGCTTGGTCGAGCGCCGCGTCGGCTCCGGCACGTACGTGCGTCGAACGAAACCGGCAGCCGAGACGGACAGCAAGACTCTCGGCTTGCTCGTCCAGGGGCTGGGCGCGACGGAGATCTTCGATCCCATCTGCACCGAGATCACCAGGGTCTGTCAGGAGGAAGGTTCGGTCGTTCTCTGGGGTGACGCCTCCAGGCCGGGCGATGGTGGCGCCGAGGTCGACCGGCTGTGCCGTTACTACATCGAGCAAGGGGTCGATGGGGTCTTCTTCGCTCCTCTGGAAGCCCCGGCGAATCGTCAGCAAGAGAACGTTCGGATTGCGGCAGCGATGAAGTCGGTGGGGATCGCGGTGGTGCTCCTGGATCGGGACGTCCTCGATTTTCCGGGCCGAAGCGAGTTCGACCTGGTGGGGATCGACAACTTTCAGGCGGGCCTGCGCATCACCCGGCATCTGATCGAAGTCGGGCACAGACGCGTGTGCTTTCTCTCGAGGCCACATCATCCGTCCACCACAGATCTGCGTGCGGCCGGCTGTCGCGAAGCCCTGCGACGTGCTGATCTCGACATCTCCAGCACCATGCAACAGTCCGGTGATCCGTCCGACGAACCGTTCGTGCGCAGTCTGATGAAGGGCGAAAGACCGGATGCCGTGGTCTGCTCCAACGATCTCACGGCCGCACTTCTCGTCGTGGCTTTGGCGCACCTGGGGATTCAGATCCCGAACGACGTCGCGGTCGTGGGGTTCGACGATGTCAAGTACTCGACACTGATGTCCGTAGGTCTGACGACTATGCGACAACCGTTCCGCGGCATAGCGAGGATCGCGGCCAGAGCGATGAGCGATCGCCTGCGGGAGCCCGATCTCGTGCCGAGGCAACTACTGCTTGACGCTGAGCTCGTGGTACGGCAGTCCTGCGGGACTCGAGAACCGGCCCCGGTCAGTGGCAAGGAGTACCCGAACGCGCCGGCAGGAGATCTATGACCCGGCGGAGCTACGAGGGTCGTGCGCCTGTTGGGTCTTCGGCGCCGATCCCATCTCCGCGTCGTAGACGGGATCGGGAAAATCGCTCGTGATTCTCGCGCGCCATGCCGTCGCGGCCGGCTGCCTGCGCGGCGAGCATGACCTCCACGGCGTGATAGGCATGCTCGGGCCGCGTAATCGTCGCGCGACTGGTCTCGACGCAGTCGATGAGGTGCCGCAGCCGTCCGTCCATTGCCAGTGGGGGTCGCTCTCGGGGTGAACCCGCCAGTAGCCCTCGGCGCTGCGCCACAGCTCCCAGCCTTCCGGCGCCCCGTCGTCACCGAGGAGCTGCGCGGTGCCCTCGCTCCCGTAGAGCTCGATCGCGGGTGACCGGTATTTCTGCATCGTGACGCCGCTCGTCACGACGGCGAAGCGGGAGTCCCCGAAGTCGAGCAGGACGTGCGCGTTGTCGTCGGCCTCGACCCGCACTGGGTCGAGCCGGATTGCAACATCCCCTCCGGCGAGTCGCTCCTGCGCCAATTCCTGCACGGTCAGCGGTTCTTCGAGCGGGAATTCGGCCACCGCTGTCTCGAGTTCTGGAACCCCGATGTCTTCGGGTACAACAGCCAGCTGCCGCAGATCATGCGTGAAAGCGGCGTCCGCCGTTTCCTGACGCAGAAGCTGTCGTGGAATCGCTTCAACAAGCCCGAGTACCACACATTCACGTGGCACGGGATCGACGGGAGCGACGTGCTCGTCCATTCCCGCCCGCCGACACCTACAAGGCGGAGGCGACGGTCACCGAACTGCGGCGAAACGCGCGAAGCTACAAGGATCACGAGCAACTCGCGGAGGAGCTTGCTCGTCTTCGGGCATGGTGACGGGGGCGGCGGGCCGACCCGGGCGATGATCGGCACGCTGCTGCGTGCGCGCGATCTGCAAGGGCTGCCCCGGACCACGATGCGCAGCTCCGACGAGTTCTTCAACGCACTCGAAGCCGAGCCCGGCGAGCGGCCGACCGTCGTCGGCGAGCTCTACTTCGAATACCACCGCGGCACGTATACAACGCAGGCGAGGACGAAATGCGGCAACCGGCGCTGCGAGGTTGCGCTCCACGACGCGGAGTTTCTCGCGGCCGTGGCAGGCGGAGAGTATCCGCGCGCCGAGCTCGACAGGCTCTGGAAGGTGCTGCTCCTCAACCAGTTCCACGACATCCTTCCGGGCTCGTCGATCCGGCTCGTCTACGAGGATGCCGAGCGGGACCTCGCAGAGATCGAGGCTGGGCGGAGGCGATCTGCGATACGGCGCTCAGGGAGCTCGAAGCTGAGCCTGTGAACACGATCGGATTCGCCCGACGCGAGGTCGCGCGCACACCCGACGGTGAGCTACACGTCGTCGAGGCGCCGCCGTACGGCTTCGGCACAGTGATCGAGCCGCAGGGCGCAGTCTCGATCGACGACCTCGTGCTCGAGAACGAGCACGTCCGGGTAAGCTCGCGCCCGACGGGACGGTCGTCAGCCTCCTCGAGCGCTCGAGCGGCCGAGAGACGCTGGCGGCGCCGGGGAACCGGCTCGAGCTCTACGACGACCGACCTGTCGACTGCGACGCGTGGGACATCGACCCGCTCCATCTGGAGACACGCCCTGATCCCGAGGCTGACATGGGACACACGAGTTCGCCTACGCGGTGTTTCCCCACGCGGGCGGCTGGCGCGAAGCAGGTGCCGTGGCCGAAGCGGTCGATCCGGCGGCCAGCCCATTCCTGCGGGACGATCGCGGTGGCACGGAACCAGTACGTCGCCCAGTGCGACCCGAATCGCTCCCCGAGCTCCGCTCTGCGGTACGCGAGCGCATGGGCTTGGTCGCGCCTCTGGGACGTCTGCAGGAGGCGGCCGTGGGTGTATTCGGCGTTACGGATCATGTGGGACAACGAGCCTATACCGCAGTCCACGCAAGCCAAACGTCGCGGCCCTCGGCGTAAGCCGGCCTCTGCGCACCGTTGGATCACGCTCCAGCGTCGGGCGGAGCCGCGCCTCCCGCCCCATGATTTACGCATATGTACAGATGTTTGCGAAGCTCCCGGGCGTATGGTCGAATGACCCTGTGACGCTCGGTGTCGCGGCATACCAGTGGTACCTCATGTCCATATCCTCGCGGTCGTCGTCTGGGTCGGTGGTGGGGTGACGATGCAGCTCTTCACGCTGCGGCTCCTAAAGGACAACGGCCAGGAACGGATGGCGGGCTTCCTGAAAGATGTCGAATGGATCGGCACGCGCGTGTACGCCCCCGCCTCGCTCGTCGTGCTCGTCTTCGGCTTTCTCCTCGTGGGCGAAGCCGACATCGGCTATCCCTTCTGGGTCGTCTTCGGACTCGCCGCCGTCGCCTACACGTTTATCTCGGACCTCGTGTTCCTCTCGCCGGAATCGAAGCGGATCGGTGCGCTGGTCGCTTCTCGCGGTCCTGAGGACGCCGAGGCCGAACGGCGTCTCCGTCGGATCCTCGCGCTTTCCCGCTTCGAGAACCTCCTGCTCCTGGTCGTCGTCGTCGACATGACGATCAAACCGTTCGCATGACAAGAAACGGGCAAGGCAAAGGGGTCGACCGGTTCGTGAAGGATCGAAAGCGCCTCACCGTCGGACCTGAGCGCTCTGGTCGCCTGCAGGTGACCGTGTGGAACGAGGGTCTGGCCGAGCAGAACAACAAGGTGATCGCCGATCTCTATCCGCGCGGTATGCACGGGGCAATCGCCGACGGACTGCGCGAGGAGCTCGGCTCCTCGGTGAGCGTACGGACAGCGACCCTCCTCGACCAGGAGCATGGGCTCCCAGCCGGCGTGCTGGATTCCACCGACGTCCTCACCTGGTGGGGGCACGAGGCGCACGCGAAGGTCGACGAGGACGTCGTCTCGCGGGTGCACCAGCGTGTGCTGGACGGGATGGGCCTCGTCGTCCTCCATTCGGGTCACATGTCGAAGCCGTTTCGCCGCCTGATGGGGACCCACTGCTCGCTCCGCTGGCGAGAGAGCGGTGATCGCGAGGTCGTGTGGACGGTCGCGCCGGCCCACCCGATCGCTGCCGGCCTTCCCGCCGGCTTCGAGATTCCCAGAGAAGAGATGTACGGCGAGTTCTTCGATATACCGCCTCCGGACGAGCTCGTGTTCATCAGCTCGTTCACGGGTGGCGAGGTCTTTCGCAGTGGGTGCTGTTGGACGCGCGGGAAGGGCCGGGTCTTCTACTTCCGCCCGGGACACGAGACCTTCCCGGTCTACCACCAGCGCGAGGTGCGGCGCGTGCTCGCGAATGCCGTGCGGTGGGCGGGATCGGCCTCGAGATCGCCGATCGACACGAGCGACTCGTCGGAAGCGCCCGTCGGCTGGTACGAGCGCTGATGGCGCGGTTTCGGATCGCCGTAGTCGGCTGCGGAGGCGTGAGCCACTATTGGCTGCTGACCCTGTGCGCGCGGGCCGACGTCGAGATCGTGGCGGTGGTCGACGCCGCGCCTGAGCGGGCGCACGCGGCCGTGGCGGAGCACGGCCTGACCTGCCCGGTGTTTGCGAGTCTCGAAGAGGCGCTCGCGCTCGGGAAAGCGAACCTCGTCGTCAACCTGACGCCTCCGCCGTTCCACCGGACGATCGTCGGCGCCGCGCTGGAGGCGGGCTGCGACGTATTCGGCGAGAAGCCTCTCGCCGCCACGATCGAGGAGGCACGAGAGCTGCTCGACCTTGTTGGGTCCACGGGCAGGACGTATGTGGTCATGCAACAGCGACGCTTCCTCTCGCACGCCCGTGTGCTGCGCGAGGCTATCGCCGACGGCCGGATCGGCACGCCGACGGAGATCGGCGTCGACTTCTTCAGGTCGCACCCTCCCGACTCGAACGGATTCCTGGGCCAGATGGAGAGCCCGCTCTTGCTCGACCTGGCGATCCATCACTTCGACCTGGTGCGGTTCATCACAGGCGTAGACGCCCTCTCGGTCTACTGTCACGAGTTCAACCCGAAGGAGTCCCCGTACCGAGGGGCAGCCGCCGCGGTCTGCATATTCGAGCTCTCAGACGGCTCCGTCTTCTCCTTCCGCGGCTCCTGGTCTGCGAAAGGCGCCGAGACGTCCTGGGGCGCGTCATGGCGGATCGTCGGCACGCTCGGCACGGTCCTCTGGGACGGTGAGGGCCCCCCGGTCGCCGACCTCGCCGCGGGACGCGAGGAGTGGAACTGGATCGACGAGCCGGACACCGATCAGGCGGCCTGCATCGAGGCGACCCTCGACGCGCTCGCCGCCGGCGAGATCCCCCAGACCGTCGCAACCGACAACATCAAGAGTCTTGCGATGGTCACAGGGGCGGTCGCGAGCGCGCAGGAAGGCCGTCCGGTAGCGATCTGGCCACTCGAGCCGCGTTAGGAGCTGACCGATCGGCGCCGACGCCGTGCTAGATCGTCTGAGTTGGGAGTGGTGTCCGTGAGGAGCGAGATCGGGGTGTGTTCATGGTCGTTCGACAACGCGGCTCCAGAGGATCTGGCGCGCGCCTGCCAAGAGGCGGGTGTCTGCGTCCTTCAGCTTGGTCTGCAGCGTTTCCTGAGTGGATCGTGGCAGGCCGAGGAGGCGATGAGCGTTCTGCATCGTGCCGGCCTGCGGGCTGTGTCCGGCATGATGACCACCCTCGGCGAGGACTACACGACGGTGGCATCCATCCGGGAGACCGGTGGGGTCCGCGGCGATGCCGCCTGGCCTGCGAACCTCGAACTGGCCGAGCGTGCAGCGGAGCTCGCAGAGCGACTCGAGCTCGGGCTGGTCACATGCACGCCGGGTACCTGCCGTCAATGGTGACGACGGTCTCCGCACAATTATGGTCGGGCGTCTTCGACAGATTGCCGACCGGTTCGCGGCGCGTGGAGTCGCCCTCGGGCTGGAGACCGGCACGGAGACGGCGGAGGGCTTGCTCTCGGTGGGCGACGAGCTTGCGCACCCCGACGTGTGCGTCAACTTCGATCCCGCCAACATGATCCTGCACGACACCGGAGACCCGGTTGGGCGCTCGACACGCTCGCCGCTCACGTTCGGCAGATCCACATCAAGGACGCGCTATCTCCGTCCCTGCCCGGAGCATGGGGAGAGGAAGTCGTTGTCGGCGATGGCGAGGTCGACTGGCCATCCTTCTTCGCGCTCGTCGACGAACGGCGCATCGCGTGCAACGTCATCGTCGAGTGCGAATCGAGCACCTCCGCCTTTGTGAAACGGTTCCTCGAGCCGGTCGGCGGCTGAGCGTCTTCAACGCTCGCGCACCCAGATCATCTGGCTGTCGTGAGCCTCAAGCATGGCGATCTTGGTCTCGATTACGTCGGTCGTGTCAACGAACTCGGTTGGAGAGAAGCTGACGCCGGCCACTGTCTCCATTTGAGCTATCTCGCGACTTCACCGCTCATTCGCGCTGAAACGAGCTTCGAAATTTCGAGATGGTCCGTGTGGTAGTCATTCGGATGGTGGGTGATGATGACGTCAGGTTCGATGGTCATGCGGAGTTGCTCCCGGTCGGCGGCCAGGACCTCGCCGTCTGGAATACTCAGGGTCGCGTGTTCCGCGACCTCAGCCGCGCGCTTCGCCTCAGCGGCCCGGATGTGCGATCTCCTCCCGCGCGGTAGTGGAAGTGCATGTCGCTACCGCAGATTCCAGCGGCATTCGTCGTATTCTCGCCCAGCCGTCTCGAGGCTCGGTATCGGAAGCTCGCGCACGCAGGTCAGGCCGTGCTCCGCCACGGCCGCGTGCGCCCGCTCAGGCGCGGCGTCGACCACCGCCACGATCTCGACGTCGGCCCGCGCGCACAGGGTCGGC
>JACCTK010000061.1 GCA_013812465.1 Actinomycetota bacterium | reverse complement strand
AGCCGTGGGCGTGGGTCTACTTCGTGAGCTTCATTCTCCTCGCCGCGTTCATCGTCCTGAACGTGCTGATCGGTGTCGTCCTGAACTCGATGGAGGAGGCGCGCGAGCTCGAGAGACGGCAGGCGATTCGCGAGAGGCACCCCGGTCGCCGCCATCCGTCGTCGCCGCTCGACCCGGAAGCGCATGCCCATGTCGCGGAGCGCATCGTCATCCTGCGCAGGGCGCTCGACGACCTCGAGGTAGAGCTGGCGGTGGAAAGCGATCCGCGTGCGGGCTAGAGCTCTCGTCTTTCGAGCTCGAGGAGAACGTACGCGGACACCGGCTCCGCCTTGCCCTTCACGAGGCGAGGCGGTAGCGCTTCGACAACCGCCCGCTCTCCGAGCAGGCGGTGCGTCTCGGCGGCGATGAGCACGCCGCCGACGGGCGCCTCGGCCTGGAGCCGCGCTGCCAGGTTGACGACGTCGCCGACGAGCCCGTGCTTGCGATGGCCGCGAGTGGCGCCGACGAGGCCGGCATGGACCTCGCCGCTCGACACGCCGACGCGGAAGCGCGGCCAGTCATCGTGCCCATCCGCCGCTCGGGCGGCAGCTCGCTGCAGGAGTAGGCTCGCGCGCGCCGCGCGCACGGCGTGATCGGGCTCGTCGCGTTTCCCGAACACGACCATGAGCTCGTCTCCGACGATCTGGTGCACCTCGCCGCCGGCGCTCTCCATCAACGGGATGATGCGCTCGAAGTAGACGTTCAACATGGCGGCGACCTGACCCGGGTCGTGCTGCTCCGAGTAGCGCGTGAACCCTTCGAGATCTGCGAGGACGACACTGACGTTCTTCGCGCCCGCCAACGTCTCGTCCAGGTAGAGCGCGCTGAAGCGCTCCTCGTGCCACTCGGCTCGCGCGGCCTGCCCAATCACGAGGAACGCGCCGAGCATGAGCACGTGCCATTCCCACCAGGAGAGCCGCCAGTTCGACGCCCACGCGATGACGACCATTGCCTCGGCCAGGAACGCGAAGGCGAGCGTGAACGCGAACACGAAGCGCGCAGGTCGTCTCCGGTAGAGGCGCACGTAGCCGAGCGCGGCGAGACCGTAGAGTCCGACGCCGACCGCCGCGAGAATGAGCTGCCAGCCGTCGAGTTCCTCCGCTTCGAGAGGGCCGTCGAGCGGCGGGAGCTCCGCGAGCGAGACGACAGCCCAGACGGCCATCAGCGCGAAGAGGCCCGCCAACAAGAGCCTCGCGTGCCGTACGACGGCGCGCGCGAGATCGGGGCTGAGCTCGACCGACGACGCGGCCGCGAAGACGCCGGCGACCACGAGTCCGAAGGGCGTCGCGAGCTCGAAGCCGGCATTCGGGCCGAGGAGCACAGTCGGCGTCGCCAGGGCGTGGAGGCCGAGGAACCCGGAGCTGGCGATGAAGGCGAGGGAGATGAGGAAGAGCCGCGCATCGCGGCGCCGACGCGCGGCGGCGCTGATCGCCCAGCCGAGAGCCGTGGCCACCACAGCAGCTCCCAGGACGAGCCAGAAGTGCGCCTGCTGGTTCTCCCAGCTCACGTCGACCCGAGGCCGCGCGAGAAGGACGCCGAGAAAGACCAGCGGCGCCGCGACGACTGCGAGCCAGGACTGAACGCGCATCCGTCTATTGTGCGCCGCGATGAAGGTCGTCCTCCCCGACTCCTCCGAGCTCGAGCTGCCGGACGGGGCTTCCGGCCTCGATGCCGCTCGCGCGATCGGCCCCAAGCTCGCTGAGCAGGCGGTGCTGGCGCATGTCGACGGCGCGACTCGTGACCTTCGTCTCCCGCTCTCAGACGGCGAGCGAATCCAGCTCCTGACGACGCGCGACACGCAGGACCCCGACGCTCTCGCAGTGCTTCGCCACTCGACCGCGCACCTGCTCGCAGAAGCTGTGCTGCGGCTCCACCCTGGAGTCAAGATCGCGATCGGGCCGCCGATCGCCGACGGCTTCTACTACGACTTCGAGTTTCCGGAGGCGATCTCCGAGGACGACCTCGCCGCGATCGAGGAGGAGATGCGGCGCGAGATCGCCGAGGGCCGCAGCTGGGCGAGAGAGGAGATCTCGCTCGAGGACGCGCTCTTCCGCTTCGCCGCTGAAGACCAGCCGTACAAGGTTGAGCTGGCGCAGCAAGCGGAGGGGCCGATCTCGCTCTACTCGCAGGGCGACTTCACGGACCTCTGCCGAGGACCGCATCTGCAAGAGGCCTCGCCGATCAAAGCGATCAAGCTGACGAGCCTCGCCGGCGCCTATTGGCGCGGCGACGAGAAGAACGCGCAGCTGACGCGGATCTACGGCACGGCGTTCTACTCCCAGGCCGATCTCGATGCCCATATTGAACGGCTCGAGCAGGCCCGCGCGCGAGACCACCGTCGTCTAGGACCGCAGCTCGACCTCTTCCACTTCGAGCCGTTCTCACCGGGAGCCGCGCTCTGGCACCCGAAGGGGATGGTTCTCTGGAACGCCCTCGAGGACCTGCGTCGCGAGGAGAACGCGAAGCGCGGCTATCTCGAGGTGAAGACACCGCTGATGTGGGACATCGAGCTCTGGAAACGGTCGGGTCACTGGGACAAGTACCGGGAGAACCTCTTCCTGATCCCCTACGGCGAGAGCTCGTACGGATTGAAGCCGATGAACTGCCCGGGTCACATGCTGCTCTTCAACGCGCAGCTGCGCAGCTATCGCGACCTGCCCATCCGCTATGCCGAGGCAGCTGTCCTCCATCGGGACGAGCCGACAGGCTCGTTGCTAGGCATCAACCGGGCGCGCCAGTTCAGCCAGGACGACGCGCACGTGTTCTGCACCGAGGACCAGATTCAGGCGGAGATCGACTCGATGTTCGACTACGTCGGCTTTCTCTACGACCGGTTCGGCGTGCGTGGGCTCGCGCATGCCGAGCTCGCTACCCGTCCCGACAACAAGCTCGGCACGGACGAGCAGTGGGACTACACCGAGGGCGTGCTTCGCGACGCCGCCGAGCGGCAGGGAATCCGCTACCGCGTCGCCGTCGGTGAGGGTGCCTTTTATGGGCCCAAGATCGACTTGTTCATCGACGACGCGATCGGGCGCGCATGGCAGATGGGAACGATCCAGCTCGATAGCCAGCAGCCCGAACGGCTCGGCTGCTCGTACATGGGCTCCGACAACCGCGAGCACATGCCGTATCTGATCCACCGGGCGCTCTTCGGCTCTCTCGAGCGCTTCATCGGGATCCTGGTCGAACATTACGCGGGCGACTTTCCGTTCTGGCTTGCCCCCGTGCAGGCGCGCGTCCTCCCAGTGGGCGAGACGCATCGCGAGCGAGGGCGCGGACTGCGAGACCGGCTCGTCGCCGAGGGCTTCCGCGCGGAGATCGACGAGCGAGACGAGACGCTGGGCAAGCGCATCCGCGAGGCGGAGCTCGAGAAGGTCCCGTTTGTCATCGTCTACGGGGATCGCGAGTCGGACGATGCTCTTGCCGTGCGAGAGCATGGGGGAGAGCAGTCCACGCTGTCGCTCGATGGGCTGCTGGAGCGATTTCGCGAGCTCACCGAATCGTAGGGGCGAGGCTTGCCTCGCCCTACACGCAGGATGAGAAGTCGAGTCTCGCCATCCTGCTACCATCCCCGCTCTGCAAGCAGGAGCGAGAACATGCTTCCTCACCTCCCGGGCGCGAGCTCGCGGAGGTTCAACCGAGCCGATCGGTCGACGAGGATCATGCCGCTGCTTGCAGCGGTTTTGTCGTATACGAGGAGGGAATCGAGAGTCTGGTGATTAGCTTTTGAGACCGCGCCGCCGCCGGCC
>JACCTK010000395.1 GCA_013812465.1 Actinomycetota bacterium | reverse complement strand
GCCGCGCCCGAGTTAGGCACTGACCGAGGTGAATCCCGGGTTATACGTCCGGACACCAATAGGGGCTAGTGACATGCGAGCTCTGGCTCGGCCGAATTCAGCCGGCCCGTGTCACGCGCCCAGCGCTCCACGCTCCTCCAGCGCCACACCTCCGAGCGGCCGAGGCGTCCAACTGGTCGCGGAAACTCAGGGCGATTCGCAAGAACCGAGACGCGGGCGCGGGAGATGCGAAGCCGGTCAGCGATGTCAGCAGCGATAACGAGCTCGGTTTGCGCATCCACGCGCACTTGCCCACGTTAACTCAGATTAACCACAGCTGCGTGCCTCACGCGCTTTCTTCAGCGAGCTCGACGAATCGACAGAGGGAATTCGCGAGCTTCAGGTGCTCGACGGTGCGGCAGTCAACCTCGAGCAGCCGAGGCGAGCAGGCGACATACGCCAGGGACTGCGCGCGTGAGACGGCGACGTTCAGCCGGTTGCGCGACATCAGGAAGTCGAGCCCGCGCGGGACGTCCTCGCCGCTCGACGATGCCATCGAGTAGAAGACGACGGCTGCTTCACGTCCTTGGAACTTGTCCACCGTGCCGACCTCGACGGCGCGCGGGAGCCGCTCGCGGAGAAGCCGCACTTGCGCGTTGTAGGGCGCGACGACCATCACGTCTGCGTGGCGGAGGGGGCGCTCCACCCGGCCGTCGCGGAACGTGTGGCCGAGGAGCCGCTCGATCTCGCTCGCGATCGCCGCTGCCTCCTCCTCGGAGTCGATGCGGTTTCCCTCGTGGGCGACGTCGAGCCAGCGGACGCCGACGCCGTCAGAGGTCGCGCGCTCCGCACATGCGGGAATCGAGCCGAGTCGGCCCTCGTAGAACGCCTCGGAGACAAACCGGCAGACCTTCGGGTGCATACGCCGCGTCTCTTCGAGGAAGACACCCATCTCCTCCGGGATCGTCTCGTGATCGCCCAGGACGTGCTCCAGCACGCTCGCGCCCGAGCCGTGCGGGTGGACGCCTTGCGTCACTTGGGCGAGCTGCAGCGGGTCGCCGAGCAGGACGAGCCGGTCCGCCGAGGTCCCGCATGCGAGCGCGTCGGCGAGGCTGAACTGGCCGGCTTCATCGACGACCAGCGTGTCGAGCTTCCCATCGAGCTCCTCGCGGGCGAATAGCCACGCGGTGCCGGCGACGAGCGTCACTTCCGGGTCGAGTACCGCCGCGAGTGACCCGCTTGTCTTCACGTGTGCGCTCTCGAAGTGGTCGCCGCGCTTGGTCCCCTTGAAGTCAAGCCCCTCCTCGGTGGCCGCTCGCTCCACCTCGGCGAGCAGGTTGTGGATCACCTTGTGGCTCTGGGCTGTAATCCCAACCTTCCTCCGCTGCGCGAGCAGGTGCGTGATCAGCCGCGCGCCGCGGTACGTCTTGCCCGACCCAGGAGGCCCCTGGACGACAAGGTACGAGCCCTCGAGCCGATCAAGCAGGCGGCGCTGGTCGGCAAGCTCGCGGCACTGAAGAAGCGCGCCGCCGAGCGGAAGCTCGCCGCGGAGCAGCCGCTCGAGGTGCACGTACCGGGCGTCGCCGGCGAGGAGAGAGGCGGCGAGCCGGCGGAGCGCCGCCTGCTGCGCCTTCGTGCCAATCGGCCCGCCCGGAACGAGTGAAGTCGGCAGCGGCGCATCGCGCATTTCTTTGCTACGCCGCAGCCGAATCTCGCCGGTCGCGTTGTCGATCGCTGAGACAGTCCAGCCGGTCCCTTCCTCACGGGGATCCTCAGCTCCGTCTCCCTCGTCGAACTGGTGCTGCTGTGGAGGGAAGGTGAACGTCCACTCGAGCGACCTCGCGCGCGGATTCGCGATCGAGAGATCGAGAGCTTCCCTGCGGTCGTGCTCGAGGCAGCCGAGCGCCTCGCCGTCGTCGGCGAGTTCCTCATCGGTCATGCGCAGGCGGCGGAAGTACCACCACCAGCCCGGCCGCGCCTCTCGACGGTGGTACTCGAGCAGGCGGGCGCAGAGCTCTCGGCCGTCGCCATCGCTCGCGCGGGCAAGGAGCGCGTCGCGGAGCTGTGCGGTCTCCGCAGGCGCCTCGTCGCGCTCGGGCTTCGGCCGTCCCTCGGGCGGCGGCAGAAACGGAATGGAGACAGCGTGCTCGCGCTCGGCCTCGGGCCGCCGCGCGAGCAGCCAGTCTCGTAGCTCAAGTGTGGCGAGACAGTCCTCCTGGTTGTAAGCGGCGATCGCGTCAAGGCGCGCCGGGTCACGATCGTCGAGCCAACGCTCGAACTCGATCACAGCCTCATTGCCGGAGCTGACCTCGGCCCGCCGCGTGAAGAACAGCTTCTCGACGTCCTTGAGCGAGTACGAGTCGACGCCCGCACGGACCCCTTGCCGGACCACCTGGAGGAGGTCAACGAAGATCTCCCCGCGGAGAAACTCGTCGATCTCCTCTTCGCGCGTAGCGTGCGCACCCATCAGGCGGGCAAGGGTCGAGGGCTCGTAGGTCGCGTAGTGGTAGACGTGCATGTCGGGAAACGCCTGCCTGCGTTCACCGACCAGATCGACGAATTCTTCGAACGCGCGACGTTCTCCGTCGCGGTCATGTGCCCAAAAAGCCCGGTACGTGGTCGTGCCGGCATGGTCGCGCCAAAGCACTCCGAACAGGAACTCGAGCCCGATCGCCGGGTCGTAGAACGGGTCCCCCTCCATGTCGAAGAAGAGGTCCCCCGGCGATGGAGCGGGGAGAAGCCCGAGTCCGCGCCGCTCCTCGGGCGTGAGCAGCCGGTGCTCAAGCTCGCCGGTGCGGTAGCGGTGGAGCTGGAGCGCGGCCTGATCCCGCAACTTCTCGATCATCGACGGGGCGAGGCGGCGGACGGCCAGTCCGGCCGGAGCCTGACCAAGGGCCGTCAGTGTGGTGACGTCGACGGTCGCGAGCTAGCCGATCTGGTCGCGGCGGATCGACGCGACCCGCGTCAGGTGGTCGTCGGCGACCCAGCGGTCGCGACAGACAGGCGCGAAGTCACACCGGGAGCAGTGCTCGCACGGCCAGGGATACGTTTGGGGCGGGCGATCGACGTGCGCGCGGAGCCGGCGTTGAGCGAGGCGCAGGTAGGCGTCGACATCGGCCGGCCGGTAGGTCTCAACCTCGGTTGTACCGAGGACGACGTGCAACCGCTCGGGCAGACGGCCCTGGACGTGCCCGATCTCCCCCGCATACCAGGCGAGCTGGAGCACGGCCGAAGGCTTCGCGCTGCGAGCGAGCTTGGTGTCCCAGGGCTCGTAGCTCCAGGGGCCGAGGTCGGACGGCTCGTCGACTCGGACGACGAAGTCGGCGCGCCCGCGCCAGCCGGCGCGTGCGAAGGTCGCCTGGTAGATGACATCGGCGCCCCCGCACATTGCGGCGACGGTGGTCGCATGTGCCTCCTCGAACGCCGCGGGGCGCTTTGCCAGCTCGATCGTGACGACCCCGCGGCCCTGTGCGCCGAGGTACTCGAGATAACGCTTCTCGTGCAAGTCCCCCTTGTCAGCGACGAGCTGCGCTAGCGCCTCGCGTATGTGCGGCTTCGTCCGCCTTCTGTGCGCCGTCTCAAGCTCGAGCGTCGTCAGGTGTGGGCAGGCGAGGTAGTTCGAGAGGTCGGACGGAGAGAGGAGGATGTCGTCGGCGTGCAGCTGCATCAATGGGAGTATCGACGGCGATTCAGCGGCAGGCTGCGCGCGGCGTCGATCGAAGAACGCCGTAGGGAGCTACTAGTCGCGCGCCGCCACGATTCGGATTCGTTCGCCGAGGCAGGCCTCGACCGA
>JACCTK010000089.1 GCA_013812465.1 Actinomycetota bacterium | reverse complement strand
GGGGTACGTGGGGGAACCATGGGTTTCCCCACGCTAGAAGGAGGGGCCCCATGGGGGAACCACGGGTTCCCCCATGCCATGCCGGAGGTGGGGGTCGAACCCACACGTCCCGAAGGACACGGGATTTTGAGTCCCGCGCGTCTGCCAGTTCCGCCACTCCGGCCCTAAGTGATGGTAACCCCGTTGAGTTGCCGATCCCGAGGTTACGACAGCGTTGCGGGAGAGCGGGTGGCATTTGCGCCCTCGACCCAGACCACCGATACTGCCCCGAACGTCGGCGGGGCCGGCGCGGAATCGGTATCCCAAGGAAAGAGGTGGAACGGTTTGACTACAAAGAAGAGTGTGCTCGCTCTCCTCGGGCTGCTCGTGGCTGCGCTCTTGCTCGTGGCTGCCGGCTGCGGAGGGGGCGACGACGGGGGCGGAGTCACGGCGCTGCCCGCGTCTTCTTGCACCGACATCGAATACGGCGGCGAAGGTGATCCCGATGTGCTGATCGCCTCGGACTTGCCGCTCCAGGGCGGCGACCGGACGCAGACCTTGCAGATGCAAGACGCGATCCGGTACGTCCTCGAGCAGCGGGAGTGGAAGGTGGGAGACTTGAACGTCGGCTACCAAGGCTGCGACGACTCGACGGCTCAGGCGGGCGCGTGGGACTCGGGCAAGTGCTCCGAGAACGCGCAGGCGTACGCCTCGAACTCGAGTCTCCTCGGCGTGATCGGGACGTTCAACTCCGGGTGCGCGCAGATCGTCATCCCGGTGCTGAACGAAGCTCCGGACGGCGCGATCGCGATGATCTCTCCGGCGAACACGAAGGTGTGCCTCACGACCTCCGTTCCGTCGTGTGAGTCGACCGAGCCGGACAAGTACTACCCGAGCGGCGAGCGCAACTATGCGCGCGTCGTTGCTCTCGACAACGCTCAGGCGGCGACCATCGCCCAGTACTCGAAGGACGATCTGGGTATCAAGAGCGTCTTCATCGTCAACGACAAGCAGGCCTACGGCCTCGGCCTCGCGACCAACCTCGAGAACTCGTTCAAGTTCCTCGACATCGAGGTCAAGGGCAACGAGGGCTGGGATGCGGATGCTTCCAGCTACGAGGCGCTCTTCAACAAGGTGAAAGCCTCGGGCGCCGAAGCCGTGGTCATCTCGGGCGTTGTGCCACTGAACGGCGTCAAGCTGATCAAGGACAAGGTCGCCGTGCTCGGCGACAACGAGACGGTCCAGATGCTGGCGCCGGACGGCTTCACGCCGTTCGACGAGGTGGACAAGGCGGGGACGGCTGTAACGACCGGCATGTTCGTCACGGTCGCCGGCTCGTCGGCCAATGCTCTCGTGACCGAGGGCGGCGCCGGCGCGGAGTTCATCAACGCGTTCAAAGCGGACACCGGCACCGCGAGAGTCGAGCCGTACACCTCCTACGCGGCGCAGGCCACACAGGTGCTGCTCGACGCGATCGAAGCTGCGGGCGAGGACCGGGCGGCCATCATCGACGGCATCCTCGGGTCCGACATCGACGGCATCCTCGGTCAGTTCTCGATCAACGACGAGGGTGACGTGAGCTCGGGCGCCATCACGGTCTACGAGGGCCCGGAGTGGAACGACGTGAAGGTGATCACGCCGTCCGTCGAGCTCGTCACGGCGGCCGGCGGCGGCTAGCGCCTGTATCAGCGATCGAACTGCGGGGAGGGCGTTATGCCCTCCCCGCCTGCTTCGAGGAGGATTGAGAGCTGAGCGACTACGAAGGCAAGCCGGAGAAGAAGCCACGAGCGACGCATGAGCTGCTTGCCATTCGCCGCCGGCCGAAGGCGATCACCGTCGCGGGTGTTGGCTTGCTCGGGCTCGTCGTTCTCTGGCTTGGGATCAACCTCATCCAGGAGCCGGCGGACTTCTTCCGGGTCTCCTTCATCGGGCTGACGAACGGCTCCGTCTACGCGCTCGTGGCGCTCGGCTACACGCTCGTCTACGGCATCCTGCAGCTGATCAACTTCGCGCACGGCGACGTCTTCGCCCTCGGCGGGCTCCTCTCGGCGACCTTGATCCTCGACCTCTTCGACGTGGGGTCCGGCTCGTCGCCGGGCACCATCGCCCTCGCCATCGGCGGCTCGCTGCTCGTCGCCGTCGCGTTCTCGTCCACGCTGAACACGACGGTCGAGCTCGTCGGATACAGGAGGTTGCGAAACGCGCCTCGCCTGGCGCCTCTCATCACCGCTGTGGGGATGTCCTTCATCCTCCAGAACGTCGGCCTCTACTTCTGGGGCCCAAACTACACGTCGATCGAGCCGCTCATATCCAGGGAGCCGGCCTTCACGATAGGCGGCGTCGAGTTCCAGTGGGACAACCTGGCCGTAACCATGCTCACGGTCCCGCTCCTCTTGGGTCTCACGTGGCTCGTCACCTCGACGAGGCAGGGGAAGGCGATGCGTGCAACCTCGCAGGACATGGAGGCCGCGGCGATGATGGGGATCAACGTCAACCGCACGATCTCGTTCACCTTCGCGCTTGCGGGAGGCCTGGCGGGCGCGGCGGGCCTCATCTACGTCCTCCAGTTCACGACTGTCCGTTTCGACCAGGGCTTCCAGCTGGGGCTCATCGCCTTCACAGCGGCTGTCCTCGGCGGGATCGGCAATCTCGCTGGCGCCGTCGTCGGCGGCGTCCTGATCGGCTTCATCGAGGCGTTCAGCGACGGCCTGGCGTTTCTTTCGCCTGGCGCCAACTGGACGCGCTCGATCGTGTTCGGCGTCCTGATCGCGGTTCTCGTCTTTCGCCCCGAAGGTCTCCTCGGCGAGCGGACGCCCGAGGGCGCCTAGATGAGCAGTACCTTCGATACGGTCCGAGCCCGCTGGGCCGAGCTGCCACTGCGCCTCCGCAGGTATGCGCCCGCGGCTGCTGTGATCGCCCTGGGTGTCCTCTACCCGTTCTACGTCGGCCTGCTCGGGAGCGCTTTCCCTCCCGTCAGCATCGCGGTGGTGATGCTCGTGTTCGTGATGATGGCTCTCGGACTCAACATCGTCGTCGGCTACGCCGGCCTCCTCGCTCTCGGCTACGTCGCGTTCTACGCCGTCGGCGCCTACATCGCCGCCTGGTTCGCGTCGCTCCACTTCGACCAGATCTCGTTTCATTTTGGCGCGGTCGGTGTTTCGTCCGACGCTCCGGGCATCCATATCTCGGTCTGGCTCGTGCTCATCGTGGCCGGGATCGTGACCACGGTGGCGGGGATCCTGATCGGACTGCCCACACTGCGACTTCGCGGCGACTACCTGGCGATCGTCACCCTCGGCTTCGGCGAGATCATCCCCGTGTTCGTGCTCAACGCCGACGAGCAGGGGATCGGGTTCGACCTGACGCACGGCGCCTTCGGGATCAACCCCCTCGACTCGCTGGGGTTCGGCACGGTGGGCGCTGCGCTCGGCCTTCCAGAGGTGTACCGAACGTCGGAGAGCCGCGCCGAGCTGTACTTCTGGACTGCGCTGGCGCTCGTCCTCTTCACCGTCTTCTGCTCGGTGCGCCTTCGCGACTCTCGCCTCGGCAGGGCGTGGATCGCAATCCGCGAGGACGAGACGGCCGCGGCGGCGATGGGCGTCCCGCTGATGCGGACGAAGACGTGGTCGTACGCCATCGGTGCGTTCTTCGGCGGCGTTGCAGGCGCCTTCTACGCTGTGTACAAGTCGGGCGCGTTCCCTTCCGACTTCTTCTTCCAGTTCTCCGTCTTCCTCCTCTGCATGGTCATCCTGGGAGGAATGGGGTCGATCTGGGGGGTGATCGCGGGCGCGCTCATTCTCGCCTGGCTCGACCGCGAGGGCCTCGCGAAGATCGGCAGCTGGATCGGCGACCTCTCCGGACAGCCGGTGGACGTCCCGAAGTACGCCTTCGGAATCTACGGCGCGATCATCGTGACGATGATGCTCATCCGTCCCGCCGGGCTCATACCCGAGCGCCGGCACAAGATCGAGCTGGAGGAAGGCGTGCACGACACGCCTCTCTACGACGTCCAAGCCGAAGGGACGCTCACCGACCGCTCCCACAGCGACGAGTGATGGCCGACGACCTGCTCGTCGCCGAGAAGGTGCGCAAGGAGTTCGGCGGGCTCCTCGCGACGGACGACATCGACTTCGTCATCCCTCGGGGCTCGATCGTCGCGTTGATCGGCCCGAACGGCGCGGGCAAGACGACGTTCTTCAACATGCTCACCGGCGTCTACAAGCCGACGGCCGGACGCATCGTCTTCGACGGCGTCGACATCACGGGAAAGCCTCCGCACGCGATCGTGGAGCGCGGCATCGGGCGCACCTTTCAGAACATCCGGCTGTTCCACCAGATGACGTCGCTCGAGAACGTGCTCGTGGGGATGCATAGCCGCCTCAAAGGCGGGATCTTCGGCTCGATCCTGCGAACGCCGAAGGTGAGGCACGAGGAGAGTGACGCGGACGAGCGCGCGCGAGAGCTGCTCCGCTACTGCGGGCTTCCGCGCCGGCACGAGACGCTCTCCGGCTCGTTGCCCTACGGGGATCAGCGGCGCCTCGAGGTCGCGCGGGCGCTCGCCACGCAGCCGAAGCTCCTCCTTCTCGACGAGCCGACCGCGGGCATGAATCCTCAGGAGACAGCGGATTTCATCGCCTTCGTGCAGAGGGTACGAGACGAGAAGGAGGTCAGCGTCCTCCTCATCGAGCACGACATGAAGGTCGTCATGGGCGTCTCGGAGCGGATCACGGTGCTCGAGTACGGTGGCGTGATCGCAGAGGGCGCTCCCGCCGACATCCAGAAGAACGAGCGCGTGATCGAGGCGTACCTGGGGAAGGCGGCGACGTCATGAGCGAGCCGGCGAACGGGCCCATCCTGGAGCTCGACGAGGTACACGTCTACTACGGCGCGATCCACGCGGTGAAGGGGATCACGCTGGAGGTCCGGCAGGGGGAGATCGTCACCCTGATCGGAGCCAACGGCGCCGGCAAGTCGACCACGCTCCGGGCGATCAACGGGCTGAACCGGCCGCGAACAGGATCGATCCGCTTCCAGGGCGAGGACCTCGTGGGCACGAAGTCGCACGACATCGTCAGGGCCGGAATCGCGCAGTCGCCCGAGGGGCGGCGGCTCTTTCCGCGCATGAGCGTGCAGGAGAACCTCGAGATGGGGGCGTTCCAGCGCCAGGATCGAACGACGATTCAGGCGGACTACGACCGCGTGTTCGAGCTATTTCCGCGTCTTCACGAGCGCTGCGCGCAGAAGGCGGGAACCCTCTCCGGCGGCGAGCAGCAGATGGTCGCGATCGGGCGGGCGCTCATGGCCCAGCCGAAGTTGCTCCTGCTCGACGAGCCGTCGATGGGGCTGGCGCCGATCTTCGTCGAGAAGATTTTCGAGATCATCCGTGAGATCAATGGAGCCGGCACGCCGGTCCTCCTCGTGGAGCAGAACGCGCTGATGGCGCTCGACACCGCCCATCGGGGCTACGTCTTGGAAACGGGCCGAATCGTGCTGTCGGGCGATGCCAAGTCGCTGCGGGACAACGAGCAGGTCCGGAAGACCTATCTCGGCGAGGGCTGACCCACCCGCCTTCGGGCATACTGGGTTCGAGGGGGGCGACGTTTCGGTCGGGAGCGGCGTGATGAGAAGTGGAGATGACAGGGTGACAATGGCATCAGGGGGAGCGCTGCGCTGGTCCGCGCTCTCGGTGATCGCGCTGGCCGTCCTCGCGGTCGACCAGGCACTCAAGGAGAGCGTTCGCTCGAACCTCGATCCGGGCGAGGGGATGCGTCTCTTCGGCTCGTACTCGATCGAGCACATCCAGAACTTCGGCGTCGCGGGCGGTGGGCTCGAGACGAGCGCGCTCCCCCTGGCGGCGCTCGCGCTGCTGGCCGTCCTCGGGCTCTACGAGTTTCTCGCTCGGCGGGGCCATGGGCGCGTGTCGCTCCTGATCGGGTTCGGCTTGCTCGTCGGCGGCGGCCTCGGCAATCTCGTCGACCGAGTGCGCCTCGGTCTGGTCACCGATTTCATCCGCAACGGCCCGAACGCGTTCAACGTCGCCGACGTCGCGATCTTCGCCGGCGGCGTCGTCGTCCTGATATGGCTGGCGGCAGCTCTCGTTCGGATGTGGACGCATAGGGAAACTGCAGCTCTCGTTCGGATGTGGACGCATAGGGAAACGAGACCGTCGTAGGGGCGAGGCTCGCCTCGCCCTGCAAGCTCCACCGACGAACGAGAGCGAGGCAAGCCTCGGGCGCCTACCCGACCAGCAAGGGCGGATAGGGCGGCGCAAGCAGGAGTCCGACGCGGGCGCGGCCGCCGGCCACCCCGTGCGCCATCTCGAGCGCGCTCGAGATCCCATGGCTCGGCACGAACCCGAGCGTTCGCGCGGCGGACGCGTCCCGACAGCCGGCAACGATAACCCGTCCGAGTCGCGAGAGCGCCGGGGCGCAACCCGCCCAGTCGGCGTACGGCAGCAAGGGATGGCACGCCGTTCCCGCGCGATAGGCCCAGAGCGCGCGCTCGTCGACGGCGGCCGCGCGTTCCGCCTCGGCGAGCTCTTCGTGGCCGCGCGGGTTCCGGAGGGCGTTGAACATCGTCGCGTAGGGCGCTTGCGTGCCATGCGCGAAGGAGCGGGTGAGCGGATGGATGAGGATGAGCGACCCGGCCGGCCGAATCGGGAACGCGTCGCGCCGAAGGCGTAGCGCCAGGCCGAGCGCGACCGCGGCGACGGTGATGGGGTTGAGCGGCTCCCGAGGCACATGAGGTCCGATCCACGGCACTCCCACCACGAGCGCGTCGACCGGCTCGCCGAGCTGGGTTCCTCGCAGGGCGATCCCGCGCAGCAGCGCCTCGGCATGAGCAACCGACAGCGGTCCTGCAAAGGCGCCCGTGGCGTCCATGCGGCGGCCCTGACCTCCGAGAAGGTCTCGCCGGAGGGCATCGGGGAGGAGCGAGAAGACCGCACGTAGCGGGGAGCGCGCCACTCGAGCGACTTGCGCGGGATCGTCGGGATAGCCACGGAACGTCCCAGTCAGGCGTGGCAAATCGAGCACGAGGGAGACCCCGGCAAGCGCCGTGCGCGACCTGACCGCCTCTTCGAGGTCGAGCCCCGCCGCCCAGGCGGGTGAGCCCGCGGCCTCGAGCAGGGAGTCGGCGCTCGCGACACTGCGTATCGTCGCGGCGTCGCACGCGGCGATGAGCGCCCCCGGTCCTCCGTGCAGAACCGTCTCTGCCGCCGTGACAGCGAGCACGAGGTCTGTCTCGACGAGAGCCGGATGGATGCGGGCTTGCCCTGAGATCGGGACGAGCGTCTCGTCTTCGGCATCGTGCACCACCACCCGACCGCGGAAGGCGCGCGCCTGGGGAGGCGAGAGGAGGCGCTCGAGGTCGCGCTGACCGAAGCGACGGCCGAGTCCCCCTGCGACCAGGATCGTCTGACGCTCGTCGGGCACTCCACAGCGTTCGAGCTCGGCGATCGTCACCGCGATGGCCGATTGACGAGCGTCCTGCGGCGCCCCCGGCAGCGGTAGCGCGGCCGGCTCGACGACGAGCGTCGCCCGTCCACCCGGTGTCACCAGTCCGTCGAGCGGGGCGCCGGAGAGCGGGAAGCGAAGCGCGTCTCGAACTGCTGCCTCGACGTCGACGACCCGCCCGGGTGGGGAGGGCGGAGGAAGGATCACGTCGTCGTCGCTCGTCGGAACGAGGACGACACGCGACCCCGAGAGCAGCGGAACGCGACGCACGGCTGCTATCCAACCAGGCCGTAGAGTTGGGACATGCCGAAGACTCTGACTGGCGAGGAGCTTCGGCTCGACGACGCGCCCGCCCGTGACTCCGAGCTCTTCCTGGTCGACGGGAACAACCTCGCGTATCGGGGGTTCTTCGCGCTCCCCGAGGAGCTGCAAACGACGGACGGCCAGCCGACCAACGCGTTGCTCGGCTTCACGAACATGCTGTTCAAGCTCCTCTCGGACTACACGCCTCGCGGGGTGGCGGTCGCATGGGACACGCGGCCGGTGCACCGGACGGAGATCTCGGCCGAATACAAGTCCGAGCGGCGTCCCATGCCGGATCTCCTGCGGGAGCAGTTCCCGCACTTCCGGCCGATCGTGGAGGCGTTCGGCTACCGGAATCTCGAATTCGAGGGGTGGGAGGCGGACGACGTGATCGCGACGCTCGCCTCACGCGCCGACGAGGCCGCAATCAAGACGTGCGTCGTCTCCACCGACCGCGACGCCTTCCAGCTCGTATCCGAGAACGTGTGCCTGATGATGACGCCGCGCGGGGTCGCCGACGTCCACGTGTACACACCGGAGCGGGTGGAGCTGCGCTACGGCGTTCGACCCGACCAGGTGCCGGACTTTATCGGGCTCAAGGGGGACACGAGCGACAATATCCCCGGAGTCCCCGGAATCGGAGACAAGACCGCCGGCCAGCTCATCGCCCAGTACGGCTCGGTGGAGAACGTGCTCGAGCACGCGGGAGAGCTCTCGCCGGCCCGTTCGAGGTCGCTCACCGAGCATGCGGAGCAGGCGAGGGCATCGAAGCTCCTGGCCACCATGCGCCGCGACCTCGAGCTCGATATCGACCTGGAGGACGTCGTCTCGCGACCTCCGGACCGCTCGAAGCTGAAAGAGATCTTCCGCCGCTTCGAGTTCCGGGCGCTGCTCGGTCGCATCGACACGCTCGACGACGCGCTGCCGGCGGCCGAGCGCCCGAAAGCGGAGTCCCAGACGGTCGCGTGGCGGGAGGGAGAGCTGCCGAAACTGCGGGGCCCTGCGGCCTTCTCCGCAGACGCCGATCGCGTAGCGGTTGCCATCGGCGATGAGGTCGTGGTCGCCCCCCGCCCAAGTGACACAGTGTCACAAGGCGAGGGAGTCGCGCTCGCCGTGCACGATGCGAAGGCCTTGCGGGTCGCGGCGGCCGACGACACGCTGATCGCCGCATACTTGATCGACCCCGGCCGCGCGGAGTACCTGCTCGATGACCTTGCCGCCGAGTACGGCTTCGAGCTCGAGCCGGACCCCGCTACCGAGGACGAGACCGCGGCTCTCGTGCGCCACGCCGAAGCGACGCGCCGGCTCGCCCCCCTCTTGCGCGAAAAGGTCCGAGAGCGCGGTCTCGAGCGGCTCTACGACGAGATCGAGCTCCCGCTCTCGTCCGTGCTGGCGGCGATGGAGGACGCGGGAGTCCGCATCGACACCTACCGCATGGGGGAGATCACCGCCCGCCTCTCCGATCGGGTCGAGGAGCTCGAGGCGCGCGCGTACGAGCTCGCGGGCGAGGAGTTCGTGCTCGGCTCGCCGCTGCAGCTCGGGCGGATTCTCTTCGAGAAGCTCGAGCTGACCCCCGGGCGCAAGGGCAAGACCGGCTATTCGACCGACAGCAAGGTCCTGCGCGCGATCCGGGCCGATCACGAGATCGTCCCGATAGTCGAGGAGTGGCGCGAGCTCACCAAGCTCGTGAACACGTACCTCGGGCCGCTGCCGACGTTGATCGGCGAAGACGGGCGCCTGCACACCACGATCAACCAGCACGTCGCCGCGACCGGGCGTCTTTCGACATCGAGCCCCAACCTGCAGGCGATCCCCATCCGCACCGAGCTCGGGCGCGAGATTCGCTCCGCGTTCGTCGCGGAACCGAGCCATCGGCTCTTGTCAGCCGACTATTCGCAGATCGAGCTCCGCATCCTCGCCCACGTCTCCGGCGAGCCGAAGCTCCGCGAGGCGTTCCTGCGCGGCGAGGACATCCATACTGCTACCGCTTCCGAGGTTCTGGGCAGAGATCCCGCGACCCTGACGAAGGCCGAGCGGAACGTCGCCAAGATGATCAACTTCGGGATCGTCTACGGGATCTCGGCGTTCGGGCTCTCGGAAAACCTCGACATCCCAAAAGAGCAGGCGCAGACCTACATCGATGCGTATCTCGCGCGCTTCCCGCGCGTGCAGGCGTTCATCGCGCGGACGATCACGCAGGCGGGTGAGGATGGCTATGCGACCAGCCTGCTCGGGCGCCGCCGCCCGGTTCCCGAGCTCCGCGCCTCGAACCGTCAAACCCGCGGCTTCGGCGAGCGAGTCGCGGTCAACTTCGTCATGCAGGGCTCGAACGCGGACATCATCAAGGTGGCGATGGTGGCGATCCACAGCCGACTCCGTGAGGAAGGGCGCGGCGCGCGGCTCGTCCTGCAGGTGCACGATGAGCTGCTGCTGGAAGTGCCGGAGACGGAGGTCTCGGCGGTACGCGACCTCGTGCGCGAGGAGATGGTCGGCGCCTACCCGCTCGACCCGCCGCTCGCGGTCGACATCGGGCTCGGCGACGATTGGGCGGAGGCGAAGTCCTGAGCCTCGAGCCGAGGCTTGAAAACGCCCTGACCTGGCTATACTCCTCGATCCGATGGTGAACGACACGGTGGAGAAGCCGACAGCGGTCGAGGAAGGAGTTTGGATCGAGGGCCCCGATGGGGAGCTCGTCCCGGACTACGAATCGTCGTTTCCCGAGATCAACGAGGGCGAGGTCGTGCACGGCACGGTCGTCCGCGTGGACAAGGACGAGGTGCTGGTCGACATCGGCTACAAGTCCGAGGGGGTGATCCCCGTCGCGGAGCTCACCATTCGCCGGTCGGTCAATCCGGCCGACGAGGTGGCGCTCGGCGAGGAGATCGACGCGCTCGTCTTGACGAAGGAGGACGCCGAAGGCAGGCTCATCCTCTCCAAGAAGCGGGCTCGCTTCGAGCTCGCCTGGAAGAAGATCGAGGCCGCGGCCGAGTCCGGAGAAGCCGTGATCGGGAGGGTCATCGAAGTCGTCAAGGGTGGCTTGATCCTCGATCTCGGCGTGCGCGGCTTTCTGCCGGCGTCACTCGTGGACATTCGCCGCGTGCAGGACCTCGACGAGTTCATGGCGCGCGAGCTCCGCTGCAAGGTCATCGAGCTGAACCGGTCGCGCAACAACGTCGTCCTCTCCCGTCGCGCGGTCCTCGAGGACGAGCGCAAGGAGATGCGCCAGGCGATTCTCGACCGTTTGAGCCCGGGGGACGTGATCGAGGGTCAGATCTCGAACATCGTCGACTTCGGGGCATTCGTGGATCTGGACGGAATGGACGGGCTGATCCACATCTCCGAGCTCTCCTGGAGCCACGTCAACCATCCGTCGGAGGTGCTCGACATCGGGCAGACGGTCGAGGTCAAGGTGCTCGACATCGACCGGGACCGCCAGCGGATCTCGCTCGGGCTCAAGCAGACGCAGAGCGATCCCTGGCAGCAGGTGCTCGACTCCTATGGGGAGGACGACGTCGTTGAGGGTCGTGTCGCGAAGGTCGTCACGTTCGGCGCCTTTGTCGAAATCCTCCCCGGTGTCGAGGGGCTCGTTCACATCTCCGAGCTCGCCGCGCATCACGTCGAGAATCCGCGTGAGGTCGTCGCCCAGGGACAGGCCGTCAACGTCCGTATTCTCGAGATCGACGGAGACCGCCGCAGGCTCTCCCTCTCCCTGAAGCGCGTCGAGGAAGGCGAGCAGCCGGTCCCGCGCGCGGACGGCGCGGAATCCGTCCACGAGACGCCGAATCTCGTGCTCTCCGAGGAGGCCTTCCCCGCGGGCGGGGCGACGGCGACGATGGACGACGAAGGTGAGCTCAGCGAGCCGGAGATCGAGTCGGATCCCGAAGCTGACGCCGAGCCCGAGCCCGAGCTCGGCACCGAAGCCGACGCCGAGGCTGAGCCGGAGATCGGGATCGAGCCCGATGCCGACGCTGTGCCAGAGATCCCGGCCGAGACGACAGCCGATATCGAGCCCGAGGCTTCCGCGGAGCCGGTCGAGGACGTGGAAGCTGCCGGCGAGCCGTCCGTCGAGCCAGCGTCAGCCCCGAACGACGACTCCGGGGCCGAGCTCGAACCTGACGAAAACCCCAGCAGCTAACACCTTGCAGCCTCCGATCGCGGTTGCGATCACCGGCGGCATCGGCGCCGGCAAGAGCTCTGCTCTCCAGAGCTTCCGTCGCCACGGCGCCGCGACCGTCTCGAGCGACGAGATCGTCCACCACCTCCTCGCGACCGATCCCGAGGTCAAGGGCGCGCTCGTGGAACGATTCGGTGACGAGATCCTGGGCGAGGACGGAGCTCCCGATCGCGAGCGCGTCGCGCTTCGCGTCTTCAAGGATCGTGACGCGCTCGAGTTCCTGGAAGGGCTGCTGCACCCGCTCGTGTCGCGCGAGTACCTCGCGTGGCGCGAGCAGCTCGCCGCGTTGGCCACTCCGCCTCGGGTCTGCGTGACCGAAGTGCCGCTCCTGTACGAGGTCGGAGCGGAGACACGCTTCGACAAGGTGGTTGTAATCACCGCGCCGGCGAAGCTCCGCGAGGCCCGTCGCGGCGGACGCAAGGACGATCGCGAAGCGCGGCTGCTGCCTGACAAGGAGAAGGCGAAGCGTGGCGATTTCGTCTACGTCAACACCGGCACGCCCGAGGAGCTCGATGCCTGGGTTGCGGGCGTGATGGCTACCCTGGCTTCTTGCGGAAGCGGAATGGCCAAGTGACACAGTGTCACATGGCCGCCTGGTCGTTTCTCGCACATTCGCCGTGCGGTTCCTTATCTTCATAGCCGTCGCTGTTCTGGGTGTGGGCGCGACTTCGGCTTGGGTCGTAAAGACTGAGCCGGACACATACCTGCGCGCGCGCTACCCGCTCGAGTTCGAGCACATCCTGCGCGGCCACGCGTCGAACCACGCCCTCGACCCAGCGCTTCTGGCCGCGGTCGTGTACGTCGAGAGCCGCTTCGACTCGCAGGCGGAGTCGGCCGCGGGAGCGGTCGGGCTGATGCAGCTTCTGCCGGACACCGCGAAGGGGATCGCGCTTCGCACCGGCGGCGAGCGTTTCGTCGTGGCCGATCTGCGCGATCCCGAGATCAACGTCCGCTACGGCTCTTGGTACCTCGACCATCTGCGGGGGAGGTACGACGACACGAGGCTCATGCTCGCTGCGTACCACGCCGGCCAGGGAAACGTCGATCGCTGGCGTGCGGACGGAGCCGGGATCGCGTTTCCCGAGACGCGAGGCTATGTGGCGGACGTCTTGCGCATCAGGGACGTGTACGCGGACGCGTACCCCTCTGAGCTCGGTCTGTGATCTACCGGCGGACGAACTCGGCTCTAGCGCTCGTCGCGCTCGTCATCGGAACGGAGCAGACACCCTTCCCGCGGCACGCGCCACTCCACTGCTTGAGGCGCCACCCCTTCGCCGGCGCCGGCGTGAGCCGCATCGCCTCGTAGGAGGGGACGAGCGAGGAGCACCGCGAGGGGCAGGCGATCCCGGGCCGCGAGCTGCGCACGGAGCCTTGGCCGGTGACGGCAACCGTCAGCCGGTACGTCGCGAGAGCGAAGGTTGCCGACACGTTTTTCCCGGGCTCGACAACGACCTTGCACGTCGATCGGCCGGAGCAGCTTGCGCCCCAGCCGACGAGCTTGGTGCCTGTGGTCGGCGTCGCGCTCAGCTCGAGCGTTGTACCCGCGCTCCAGGTCGTCGTGCAGCTCTGGCTGCAGCGCAGCCCCGGCACGTCCCCGGTAACGGAGCCCGATCCCGAGACGGTGAGCGCGAACGGCACCTGGCGGTCGAGCTGGACGAGCCAGGGCGAATCCTGCGTATCGGGCCAGGATCCCGCGTGCCCGTAATAGTCGTCGCGGCCGGAGTCGAGTGAGAGCCCGGTGATCGGCGTCTCGTCCCCGAACGGGTACATCAGGTCGAGAGCGTTGTCGCAGACATGTCCGTCGTCGGGCACGGGACACATGTGCGGCGCGCCGGTCGCGACTGCGCCGAGCGTATGCAGGAGCTCGTGCGCGGCGGTGGTGTTCCACGGCACGCCGGGACACGCCTGCACATACACGACGGCGAAACCGAGCCCGCTCGAGTTGCTGCCGCCCTGGCCGCAGATGTCCGGCTCCACGGGGCCGTCGTAGTACACGAGGTATTTGGTGTGGCGCGAGCCGAATCCGCGCGCCAACAGAGAGGACGTGATCGCGCCAAAGCGGGCATCGATCGAGGACAGCTGCGAGCTCGATTGAGTGAGCCGGAACAGCGTCAGATCCAGCTGTGAGCCGCACGAGAACGGCGCGAGATCGTTCCGCGGAGCACGGAGTGGATCTTGCGATCGCCATCAGGCGTCGATCGACTCCGCATCGGTCTGCATGACGCTTCCGAATGAGGCGAACCGGTCCGCGCCGTCCGATGGAACCGCATACACCCAGTGGACGGGATTCCCGGCGACCGCATTCGGCGCGAGGTCTGCTTGCCCCGGCGTGCCGCACCAGGTCGCGCTGCTCTGGCGGGCGCCCGGGCTGGGGCGGACGACGCCGCGAGTGTCTTCGCCTGCTGGCGGGATAAGTCGTGGACGGTAAAGCGCGTGTCGATCTCGCTCGCCGCGCCACCGGCCGCGGCGCAGGCGACGACAACGACAGTCGCGAGCCGCAGCATGCCTTGCAGTTTCATCTCCATCCTCTGCGCGTCAACCCTCCTTTCGTATAGGCCACCCGCCGCCTCGACGTGTCGGGCCCGGTGAGAAGCGCCACGGGACACACCATTCCACTGTTACACCAACATCATCTTTACGATGTATACTCCACCAGTGAAACGCTTGCAGATCATGATCGAAGTGGAGCTCGACGACGCCTTGGAGCGGCGCGCGCGAGTGGAGCGAACCTCTAAAGCTGCCCTCATCCGGCGCTATGTCGGCGAGCGCCTACGGCCGCTGGCTCCGATCGAGGATGATCCGCTCTGGGAGATGGTCGCTGCAGACGCAGATGCCGAGCCCGCCCAAGTGGACGACGTCGTCTACCCGCGGTGATCTTCGTGGACAGCTCCTTCTGGGTGGCGCTTCGCATGGCGCGGGACGCGAATCACGCGGACGCCGAGCTACTGCTGCGGAGGCATGCAGGCTCGCCGCTGGTCACGACCACCCATGTCCGCGGCGAGACCTGGACTTTCCTGCGGCGTCGCGTGGGGCACCGCGGCGCCGTGCACTTCCTCGATCGTCTTCTGCGTTCCGACCGAGTGGAGGTGGTGCGGATGCCGGAGGCGCTGGAGGAGGATGCGCTGCGCTGGCTCAGGCGCCACGACGAGCGCGAGTACTCATTCGTGGACGCGACGAGCTTCGCGCTGATGAAGTCGTTGAGGATTCGCGAGGTGCTCGCTTTCGACGGCGACTTCACGGCAGCCGGCTTCGTCGAGCTGCGGCCGTAGCCTTTTCCGCATCTCGAGGCGGCAAGCACCTCGCCCCGGCCCGGCTACGCTGATCTCGTGCAGGCATTCCACGCCACCGACCAGTACGCGCCCATGGGCGACCAGCCGCGCGCGATCGGCGAGATCGCGGCGTCGGTTTCCGAGGGCAACCGTTTCCAGACGCTCCTCGGGGCCACCGGGACGGGCAAGACGGCGACCATGGCGTGGACGATCGAGAAGATACAGCGCCCGGCGCTCGTGATCGCGCACAACAAGACGCTCGCCGCGCAGCTCTGCAACGAGTTCCGGGAGTTTTTCCCCGAGAACGCGGTCGAGTACTTCGTCTCGTACTACGACTACTACCAGCCGGAGGCGTACATCCCGCAGGCCGACCTCTACATCGAGAAGGACTCGTCGCAGAACGACGACATCGCACGATTGCGACTCTCCGCCACGTCCTCGCTCCTCACGCGCCGCGATGTCGTCGTTGTTGCCTCCGTCTCCTGCATCTACGGGCTCGGCTCGCCGGACGAGTGGCGCGAGCGCGTGCTGATCCTGGAGGTGGGGGAGGTGCACGACCGAGACGAGGTGCTCCGGAAGCTGATCGAGAGCCAGTACGTCCGCAACGACACGGTGCTCGGCCGCGGGCGCTTTCGGGTGAAGGGCGACGTGATGGAGATTCAGCCCGCGAACCAGGAGACGGGATACCGAATCTCGTTCTTCGGCGACGACGTCGAGCAGATCACCCACTTCGACCCGCTCACCGGCGAGGTTTACGCGCGGCTCGACAACCTCGTCATCTGGCCCGCCACCGAATACGTCACCTCCAAGCCGACGATCGATCGGGCGATCGACGACATCCGGGCGGAGCTCGAGCAGCAGGTCGCGAAGTTCGAGGCGGAGGACCGCATGCTCGAGGCGCATCGCATACGGCAGCGGACGGAGTACGACATGGAGATGCTGAGGGAGCTCGGCTTCACGAGCGGCATCGAGAACTACTCGCGCATCCTCGAGGGTCGCGCCCCGGGCACGCATCCGTTCACGCTGATCGACTACTTCCCCGACGACTTCGTCGTGTTCGTGGACGAGTCGCATCAGACCGTCCCTCAGCTCGGCGGGATGTACGAGGGCGACCGCTCACGCAAGCAGACGCTGATCGACTACGGCTTCCGGCTGCCGTCGGCGCTCGACAACCGCCCGTTGCGCTTCGACGAGTTCCTGAGCAAGGTCAACCAGCTCGTCTTCGTCTCCGCGACCCCCGGGCCATTCGAGCTTTCCCGTTCCAAGGTGATTTCCCAGCAGCTGATCCGCCCGACCGGGATCGTCGATCCCGAGGTCGAGCTCCGCCCTACCAAGAATCAGATCGACGACCTCCTGAACGAGATCCGCCACCGCGAGGAGGTCGGCGAGCGCACGCTCATCACCACGCTGACCAAGAAGATGGCCGAGGACTTGACCGACTATCTCCTGGAGGCCGGGGTTCGCGCGCGCTACCTCCACTCCGAGATCAACACGCTCGACCGGATCGGGATCATCCGCGAGCTCCGCCTCGGCGAGTACGACGTCCTCGTCGGCGTCAACCTCCTGCGCGAGGGGCTCGACCTGCCCGAGGTATCGCTCGTCGCCGTGCTCGACGCCGACAAGGAGGGCTTTCTGCGCGGCAAGACCGCGCTCATCCAGACCACGGGGCGCGCCGGTCGCAACACGGCCGGAAAGGTCCTCCTCTACGCCGACAAGCGAACGGAGGCGATCGTCGGCGCGATGGAGGAGACCAACCGCCGGCGCGAGTACCAGATCGCCTACAACGAGGAGCACGGGATCACCCCCGAGACGATCGTCAAGGGAGTGTCCGACATCGCCGAGCTGCTGTCGCTCGAGTCTCCGCACGTTCCGTCATCACGCCGCCGGCGAGGGAAGGCTCAGGTGGAGGGGATGACCGGCGAGGAGCTCGAGAAGCTCGTCATCACGCTCGAGGAGGAGATGTACCTTGCGGCCGAGGAGCTCCGCTTCGAGTACGCCCCCAGGCTTCGGGACGAGATCAAGGAGCTGCGCCGGGAGCTGCAGGCGTTCGCGCCAGCCACGGGATAGGAGAGATCATGTGCAGAAACATCAAGACACTTCACAACTTCGAGCCGCCCGCGACCGAGGACGAGGTGCGCGCGGCGGCGCTTCAGTACGTCCGTAAGGTGAGCGGCGCCGCCAAGCCCGCGAAGGCGAACGAGGCGGTGTTCGCGCGAGCAGTCGACGAGATAGCGGACGTGACGCGGCGGCTGCTAGCGGAGCTGGTGACGAACGCCGCGCCGCGCGATCGCGAGGTCGAGGCCGAGCGCGCTCGAGCTCGAGCCGCCGAGCGCTTCGGGCGCGCTGCGTAGCGGCTTCACCATCACGGGCGCGCTGCCGATACAAGACGGGTGGCGAACCGAAGGGTTCCGGTGCTCGGCCTGGCCGCGTTCGTGGCCGTCGTGCCGATCGCCCTACTCCACTTTCTCGGCAGCGAGACGGTGTACGTCGACGGCTGGATCCACTTTGCAGGCGTCGCGCTCGGCGCCGGCATCGCGACTGCTTCTGCTGTCGCGCTGACGGTCGCGGGGGCGCGTCAGCGCGACGGCCACGCGGTACTCGTGGGGAGCGCGTTCTCGGTGATGGCCGCACTTCTCTGCCTGCACGGGCTCGCCACGCCCGGGGTCATCGTCGGCATGAACGGTGTCGTCGCGTTCACAGGCGGCGCGACGTTGCCGGTGGGCGCCGCCATTCTCGCGCTCGGCGTCGTGCCGGCGCTGCGCCGACCGGCGGCGGTACGACCGCTGCTCGGCCTGCTCTCGGCCGCCGTCTGTCTCATCCTCGCGCTCGGGGTCGCCGCTCTCGTCGAGCCAAGCCTCGTTCCTTCCGTGCCCGAGCCCCGCAGCCCGCTGGCGCTCGTTGTGCTCGTCGCTGGCATGACGTTCTTCGCGCTCCTCTTCTGGCGCGCTCTCCGCACGTTTCGTCTCACCCGCCGGCGGGGCGATCTCGTCGTCGCCGTAGGCATCGTCTGGCTCGCCAGCGCGCTCCCGGCTTCCCTGCTCCTCGGCTGGTGGGACCTCGGCTGGTGGCTCGGGCACGGGTTCGAGATCGTCGGGATCGCGATCGTCGGCGTTCCCGTGGCCCTCGATCTGCGCCGAGGGGCCGCCCGCTCGCGACCGCTCCTGGGCGATCTGACAGGCGCCGATCTCGTCGCGGAGGAGGAGGCGTTCCTTGGCTCTCACGTTCGCGCGCTCCTCGTCGACATGGCGGAGAAGGACACGTACACGGAGGAGCACACGCGCCGGGTTGCTCTTCGCGCCGTCCAGGTCGGCGAGGAGCTGTCGCTTCCGCCCGAGCGGCTCCGCGCCCTCGCCCTCGGCGGCCTCCTGCACGACATCGGCAAGCTCAGCATCCCCGACGAGATCCTCAAGCGTCCGGGTCCGCTCTCGCAGCGGGAGTTCGAGCTGGTGGAAGAGCACCCCGAGCGTGGCAAGCGGCTCCTCCGCGAGCTCGGGGGCTTCCCCGACAGCGTTCTGCGCCTCGTCCACGACCATCACGAGCGGCTCGACGGGAGTGGGTACCCGCAGGGGTTGGGACGCAGCGAGCTCGACCTCGACACCAGGATCCTGAGCGCGTGCGATGTCTACGACGCGCTCCGGTCGCGGCGCGTCTACCGCGCCGCCTGGACGCACGAGGAGGCTATGCGCCTGCTGCGCGGAAGCGCGGGCACCATTTTCGACGCGCGTTCTGTCGATGCGCTCGAGCGCGTTCTCGCACGTGAGCGCGACGAGGAGCTCGCCATCGCCGTCTGACGGATCATCGGATACGCAGCCACGCTTTCCATCATTCGAGTGGCCGAGCTAGCGGCCACCAGCGCTTGGGTTTGGTCGGACCGGGACGATCTACTCCGCGAGAGGTTCGACAGCGCACTCGAGGCGCGCGAGATCGCGACGTGCGACGCGGTCAAGCTCGAACTGCTGCATGGAGCGCGCAACGCCGAAGAGTTCTCGGTCGTCCGGACGCGCCTCGACATGCTCCGGCAATGCCTCATCGGACCTCGGGAGTGGCGGCAAGCGCTGCACGTCT
>JACCTK010000082.1 GCA_013812465.1 Actinomycetota bacterium | reverse complement strand
GCGACCTCCGCTGGGTCCCCCTCCGGCGCGATGCGGCCGTCGGGAATCGGCTCGATCCAGGTGACCTCCGGGGGCACGTTCAGGTTCTCGGCCACCGGCTCGCGAGCCGGCCCGAGATCCATTGGGAGAGCCCGTCGCTTGCGGCTCTCGAGCATGTCGAAGCACACGTTCGTGGCGATGCGGTAGAGCCACGAGCGCAGCGCCGCTCGGCCCTCGAAGCGGTCGATGCCCCGCCACGCGCGCAGCAACGTCTCCTGGACGGCATCCTCGGCGTCGACCGCCGATCCGAGCATTCGATAGCTGTAGCCCGTCAGCTCGGAGCGGTGCTGCTCGAGCTGAACCTCGAGCTCAGAAACGGCGGTGGCGGTCGAGGGGTTTTGCACGACGACCATGCTAGGGAATCTGGGCGCCGCGCCGCAGCAGCGCCCCGATCGCCCTCAGATTGCTAGGACACGGACTTGACGAGACCAACCAAGTGACCCTCGGGATCGGCGAAGTGGCCGAGCCACTCCCTCGGTCACGACCTCCGGGCCGAACACGCGTGACCCGCCGAGGCTCTCGGCTGCGCGAGCGCGGCCTCCACGTCCGGCACCTCGACGTAGAAGGTGACGTGGCCGTCATACCCGTCCGGACCCACACCGATGCCCCCGCCGATTCCGGCCCCGTCGGAGTTGACGTTGCCTTCGCGCTGCACGAGCCCGTACTTTATCGGGTTGTCGCGTCGATCTCCCACCCGAACAGGTCGGAGTAGTAGCGCTGAAGCATCTCCCCGTCCTTCCCGACCACCTCGAAGTGAACGACAGGCTGTCCGCCGATGCTCTCCTCCTGTTCTCATTTGAATGTATGTACGCGTACGACCGCGGATCGCTCCGAAACTCATTGCGGTCAAGCCTCCGAGAGCAAATAAGCCACGAGGAAGCCTGCGACCGTCGAGAACGCGACGTAGGACCCGCCGCGCTCGAAAGCCTCGGGCAGGACGGAGCTTGCGAGGCTTGCGAGCACGGCGCCGGCCGCGAAACCGATTAGCACGGCGAGAACACCCCCTGGCGCGCCACCCAGTAGGAGGCGTCCCGCGACCACGGAGCATGCGATCACGACCGCGGCGGCGGTCCAGATGCCGAGGATGAACCGCGTCGACCTGCCGTCCTCGCGCATGCGGGTCGCGCCGCCGACGGCCTCCGGAAGGTTCGCGATGACGATCGCGACGAGCAGAGCGGGCCCGGCGCCCTCGACCAGACTGACGCCGAGCGCGAGGCTCTCCGGAACCCCGTCGAGGACGGCGCCGGCGAGGAGCACGAAGCCGACGGCGCTCCCGCGGATGCCGTCCATGAGCTGCTTGTCGAGAAGGATGAACGTCGCAGACCCGATGATCAGCCCGAGCGCCGCGTACCAGACGCCACCGTACTCGTCGGCGTTCGCGAGGAGCTCGAAAGAAAGGGCGCTCGTGAGCGCGCCGCCCGCAAAACCGAGCAGCACCGCGTACAGATGGTCAGGCAGCGTCCAGCGCGCGCCTATGGCTGCGCCCACGATCAGCGCGGCGGATGCGACGCTTCCGAACACCAAGGCCTGGCCCATCGGGAATCGATCATGACGGGTCGCAGGTGTGGATACGAGAGAACCGGGAACACGTTCGATGACGCAGCTACCCGAATCCAGAGGAGGCCAGAGATGCTGAAGAACTCACCGTTCTATGCGGGCTTTGCGGTCGACGATGTGGCGAAAGCGAGGGAGTTCTATGGTCAAACGCTCGGTGTGCAGGTGATGGAGCTGGGCAGCGACTTGCTGTCCCTTCAGGGCGGGAACGGCTACGCGGTGCTCATCTACCCGAAGGACACGCACGAGCCGGCAGAGCACACGATCCTGAACTTCCCGGTCGACGACATCGAAGCCGCTGTGGACGAGCTCCGAAGCGCGGGGATCGAGTTCGAGCAGTACGACGAGGGACCGCTCGCAACCGACGAGAAGGGTATCGCGACTCCTGGGCCGAAGCAGGCGTGGTTCAAGGATCCGGCGGGCAACATCCTGTCGGTGATCGAGGGGTAACCCCGCTGGCCTGCTCTGCGCGCGCTGCTGCTGAGTCGCTAGGACGTCGTGGCGGTCGGCGAGCGCGAGCCCATCGCCGCGACGGCCGTTTAGCGGCTCAGTTCAACGCGGCGACGAGCCGCGACAGCACGTTGTCCTCCCACCCGTTCATGAAGTCGGCGTGCGCGCCGAACTTGCCGGAGGAGAGCCGGGCGTGGCGAGAGGTGGACTGGTAGATCATCACGAGCGAGATCGTCGGAACCCGAACGGGGTGCAACGCGGGACACGTTCCGCCCGCCGAGTACGCCATGTGCCGCTTGTGGTCGGCGCTGTCGGTCGCGCGCCCGTTCCAGCAGTTCGGAAAGCGCACGTTGAAGACCAGCGCGCTCTCCTCGGAGCACTGCGGCACGATGACGAACCGCTTCGCGGCGCCCCCGCCGCAGCTCCACGAGACGACGCTCTTCTGCTGGGGACGCTTGGCATTCGGATCCCCGGCGACCATCTTCAGCCCGTCCGGCAGCGAGACGATCGAGGACGATGTGTGCCTCGTGTAGTAGAGGATCGCGGCCAGCGGCGGGACGGGGTCGGTCCCTTCGTAAAGGGTGGGAGTCCAGTAGGTCGACGCGTCAGCAGCGAGGTCGCATGTCGTCTCTCCTCCGCGGAGCGACGCCGGTGTCGACGAGGCGTCGACGATCGTATTCCCGATGTACGTGTGGTTGTGCGAGCGGCCGGGCGCTCCGGGAAACACGATCGGATCGTCGTTGTTGCGATGGCTGAACCCGCAGGCGACGTTGAAGTAGCGGCCTCCGGGGAAGCCGGCCGCAGCCACGCTCACCGCAGCGTTCGGACGTGCGGAGAACGAGGTCGACGCAAAGATCGTCCCGCATATGCCCCAGAGAAGAACGACGCAGAGCGCGAAACGCGCCAGACCGCGCGGGGGAGACGGAGCGCCGGCTGGCGGCATTCCCGTCGGTGCTCCACGAGGGCTCACCTTCCCACCGTCTCGCAGAAAGGTACTACGACTCGGACGCTTTGCCTAACGGGTGCCAGCGGCGCCGTCGCGCGAATCCCTGCTGTGCACTCCTCTCCGTCACGCCGTGCGCTCGTTTGATCGCCGGAGGACGGGAATGGACACCGCTTTCGTGACGGGAGGCGGCGAAGCGAGGGATCTTCGCGTACATCACGGACGGTGATTCCGCGGAGATCCAGAGCGCGATCGACATCGTCCTTCGCCGCTTCGCGGACTTCCACAACCTCGAAGGCGCCTTCGGTCGCCGCGCGGTCATCGAGCGCGCCAAGGCATCCTCATGGAGAGCGCCACGGAGTCGCCGATCAAGACGGTTTCTATCTCCTCCGCCGCCACTCGCAAACCACGGGACTCAAGGAGTTCGACATCGCCCAGGCCATCCTGGACACACCCACCTGTCTCTTGCCTCCGCGCCCGAACGAGGCTGGTTCAGGGTTGGGATCGTCTCCGCGAGTAACCGTCCGTCGCCGTTCCTTCCGCATCCGAGATCGCCCGTAGGAATGCGACATCCGAGCCCAACGCCGCCGTTCACAGACAGCGCGGCGGCTACACTCGACGGACAACCGGACGAATACCGACGGCGCCGCCCGCGCCCTCCCTATCCGTTCATGGCAGGAGGAGGGGCACGTATGGCGAGCAATGCAAGCAAGAACTTGGTGGCAGCCCAAGACGACATCGCCCACCGAGTCGCACGGCGAACGTCCAATCGGCAAAAGGCGGCCGAAGCCGATCCGACGACAGATGCGCAAGGCCTCGTCGAGTTCGCGTGTGAGTGCAAGAGCGGTGAGTGCGAGCGCACCGTGCGTGTCCCGCTCTACGTCTACCGCCGCTTGCTCGACTCGGATCAGTATCTGCTGCAAGCGGGACACCACGCGTTCACGAGCTACCGGACGATCGTGCAGCTCGGTTTGATGAGGATCGAGGAGCGCGCGTAGCGCAGACGTTCGTCAGTCGTCGGTCGGCGTCGCGAGCGGCTCTTCAGCTCTGACTATCGGCATGCCGAACTCGTCGAACTCGACCATCGGCTCGCCGCCCTCGGCGGCCGCCAGCTTCTTGTTGCGCTTCTTCTCGAGCTTCCGCTCGCGCTTCTCCTTGACGTTTCGCTCACGTGTCAGCTTCGCCATCGTCTGTTGTCTCTTTGTGGCCATCGACCCAGCCTAGCCGGAATAGCTACGCGCAGCGAGCACTCGGGCGCCCGAGGAAGCGAAGCGTCCCGCGGCAGAACCCGACCGCAGCCCGCTGCTGGTACGCCGCCCTCGCAAGCAGGCGGTCGTCTGTACGGTTGGTCATGAACCCCATCTCGACGAGGATCACGGGGACATCGGCCCAGTTGAAGCCGGTGAAGTCGCTCCGCTCCTGCAGGCCGCGATCGGGGAAGCCGAGCGCGCCAACCATCTCCGCCTGGACGATCCTCGCCGCACGCTTGCTCTCCGCGTAGATGTCGTCCGTCCAGCCGGATCTGAGCGCTGGATAGAGAGTGTGAGAGCCACGCGCGC
>JACCTK010000058.1 GCA_013812465.1 Actinomycetota bacterium | reverse complement strand
CGACGTGCTGGAGCGGGAGGCCGGTGGCCTCCGCCAGCTCCTCCTTCGTCGCCTCGCGTCCGAGCTCGACCTCGAGCCGGCGCGCTGCGCGGGAGAGCTTCTGCTGCCGCTCGACCACGTGGACCGGCACGCGGATCGTCCGCGCGTGGTTCGCCACCGCGCGCTGCACCGACTGGCGGATCCACCAGGTCGCATACGTGGAGAACTTGAAGCCGCGCCTCCAGTCGAACTTCTCGACGGCGCGATTCAGGCCAAGCGTTCCCTCCTGGATCAGGTCCAGGAACGGCACGCCGAGGCCGCGATAGCCCTTGGCGATGGACACGACGAGCCGGAGGTTCGACTCGATCATCTTCCGCTTGGCAACCGGATCGCCGCGCTCGATCCGCTTGGCGAGCGCGACCTCTTCGGCCGCGGTGAGCAGCTTGTGGCGTCCGACATCGGCGAGGAACAGCTGCAGGCTGTCGGCCGCGCCGGAAACGGCGCCTGCCTCGTACTGCGGCTTCTCCGCTTCCTTCTCGTCCGCCTCGGGGCGCTCGATCTCGATGCCGTGCGCTTCCAGCTCGCGCTGGAGCAGCTCGGAGTCTTCCTCACCGAGGTCGTGCTCGAGCACGAAGGCCTCGATCTCGGGGATCGTGAGGTGGCCACCGTGCTCCTCGGCGCGCTCGACCAGCGCCTTCACGTGCTCGGACTCGAGCAATTCGATCAGCTGATTCTGCGTCAAGTGGGTGTTTCAGTCCTTTCGGCGACTCGCAATAGCAACAAACTCACTGATTGTATGAGAATTTTTGGCCAGTTTCCAGGGGTGATACCTGTTCGAGAGGCGTTACAAACTCCCAACGCTCGGCCCCTTCCTGACTATTCCGCAATCGAGACCTCGGCGGTTTGCGGGCGGAGCGTTCAGAGCCCGAAGGCCTTACAACCTGAGACGTCGATCTTGCCCAGGCAGTTAGATCATGACCTCCCAGACGGACGGTGCAAACCCCTCGCGAGCGGCTTTATCCGCTCTTAGCGTTCGGAACGAGCTGAAGCGTATGTCAGCGTTCACTTCGAACCGAGCGCAGCACGTCTCTCCGCAAGCAGCTCGGCGGCCCGCTCCGGCGTGACGCCCTCGACTGTGTCCCCGCGCCGCAAGCTGGCGTTCGTCTCGCCGTCGGTGACGTAGGGGCCGAAGCGGCCGTCTTTGACCAGAATCTGACCGCCTGTGCCCGGATCGGCGCCCAGCTCCCGCAGCGGCCCGCGGGCGGCGCCTCGGCCACGCCTGCGCGGCGGCTGCGCGAAAAGGGCGTTGGCCTCCTCGAGCGTGACCGTGAAGAGCTGCTCTTCGCTCTCGAGCGAGCGCGACTCCGAGCCTCTTTTCACGTACGGCCCGTAGCGCCCGTTTTGCGCCGTCACGTCTTCGCCGTCGACGGCTCCGACGACTCGCGGCAGCGTGAGCAGACGCAAAGCGTCCTCCAGCGAGACGCTCTCCGGGGACATCGAGGCGAAGAGCGATGCCGTTCTCGGTTTTCCCTCTGCGCCCTCGGGGAGCACCTCGGTGACGTACGGGCCGTAGCGTCCCGAGCGCGCGACGATCTCGTGTCCGGTCTCAGGATCCTTTCCCAGCGGGCGGTTGTCGGGCTGCGCGAGTAGCTCGTCCGCCTTCTCGGCGGTCAGCTCGTCCGGAGCGAGATCACCCGGCAGGCTCGCGCGAGCCTCGCCGCGCTCGAGGTAAGGCCCGTAGCGACCGACGCGGATCACCGCCTCGCTCCGCGGGATCGCGATCGAGTTCACCGCTCGAGCGTCGATGTCGTCCAGATGCTCGGTGACGAGATGCCGGAGGCCCGGGTCGTCCCCGTCCCCGAAGTAGAAGCGTTTGAGCCACGCCCCGCGCTCCTCGTCGCCGGCTGCGATCCGGTCGAGGTCGTCCTCCATGCGCGCGGTGAAGTCGAAGTCCACGAGCTGCTCGAAATGGCGTTCCAGCAGGTTCACCACGGCGAACGCGAGGAAGGTCGGAACGAGCGCTGTGCCCTTCTTGAACACGTATCCGCGATCGAGGATGGTCGACAGGATCGCGGCGTACGTCGAGGGACGCCCGATGCCCCGATCCTCGAGCGCCTTGACGAGCGTCGGCTCCGTGTAGCGCGGCGGCGGAGTCGTGGAATGGCCCTCGGGCTCGAGCGTGAGAGCCGTCACGTCCTGTCCGACGGCGAGCTGAGGGAGGCGGCGCTCCTCGTCGTCCTCCGAGGGCTCGTCCCGACCAGGCTCGTAGGCGGCCAGAAAGCCGCGGAACGTGAGCACGGTGCCGGATGCTGCGAACTCGACGTCCTCGTCCTGCGATGAGCTCGCGCCGAGGCGGAGCGACACCGTTTGCCCACGCGCGTCCTCCATCTGCGAGGCGAGCGTTCGCTTCCAGATCAGGTCATAGAGGCCGTGCTCGTCGCGGGACAGGTCGCGTTTCAGCTCGTCAGGCGTTCGGAAGGTGTCACCCGCTGGCCGGATCGCCTCGTGGGCCTCCTGGGCGTTCGCGACTGCGCGTCCGTAGGCACGCGGCTTCTCGGGCACGTAGTCGGGGCCATGGAGCTCGCGCACCTGTGCGCGGGCGGCTGCGAGCGCCGATTCGGAGAGCGTTGTCGAGTCGGTTCGCATGTACGTGATGTGGCCCGCCTCGTATAGACGCTGGGCGAGGCGCATCGTGGTCTGCGCGGAGAAGCGGAGCTTCCTGCTCGCCTCCTGCTGGAGCGTGGCCGTGCGAAAAGGCGCCGCCGGCCGGCGCCGGTATGGCTTCTCGTCGGATGTCCTGACGCTGAACGCCGCGTCCCGGAGACGTTCCGCGAGCCCGCGCGCTCCTTCCTCGTCGAGCCGCACGAGCATCTCCTCGCGGAGCGTCGCGTCAGGCGCGAAGTCGCGGCCTTGGGCGACGCGCAGTCCGTCTACCGTCACCAGGCGAGCGTCGAAGGACCCCGGGTCGAAGCTCGCCGCGAGGTCCCAGTACGCCGCCGAGACGAACGCGACCCGCTCGCGCTCGCGCTGGACGACGAGCCGCGTGGCGACCGACTGGACACGACCAGCCGAGAGCCCGCGTGTGACCTTCTTCCACAGGACCGGCGAGACCTCATAGCCGTAGAGCCGATCGAGGATGCGTCGGGTCTCCTGGGCGTCGACGAGCCGCTGGTCGATCGGGCGCGTGTCGTCGAGCGCTCGTCCGATCGCCTCGCGCGTGATCTCGTGGAAGACCATGCGCCGGACGGGAACCTTGGGCTTCAGCACCTGGACGAGGTGCCAGGCGATCGCCTCGCCTTCGCGGTCCTCGTCGGTGGCGAGGAGGAGCTCGTCGGCGTCCTTCAGATGCTTCTTGAGCTCGGTCACGACTTTCTTCTTCTTCGCGTCGATGACGTAGTAGGGCTCGAACTCCTTGTCGACGTCGACGCCGAGCGCGCCGAACCGCTTGCGCTGGGCTTCGGGCACGTCCGATGCGCGATCGGGGAGGTCTCGGATATGCCCGATGCTCGACTCCACCGCAAACTCCTTGCCGAGATACCCCGCAATCGTCCGCGCTTTCGCCGGGCTCTCCACGATGACGAGTCGCTTTCCCATCGGCGGGCACCTTAGCGCCAGCTTGCGATGCTTCAATCCGGCGATACTGGCGCGCGTGTCGCAGCCGCCGCGTCCCAGCTGGCTCTACTTCGCTATCGCGGCTCTCACCCTGCCGCTGCTGAAGACCGTCTTTCGCCTGCGCGCTGCCGGCGCCGAGAACGTCCCGCGAGAGGGAGGATTCGTGCTCGCCGCGAACCACTCGTCGAACTTCGACCCGTGGCCGCTCGGCATCCCGCTCTTTCCCCGGCGGTTCCTGCGCTTCATGGCGAAGTCCGAGCTCTTCTGGTTCCCCATGGGGAAGCTCATCACCGCCGGAGGCGCATTTCCTGTGAGGCGTGGCGAGCGCGACGAGGAGGCGATTGCGGTTGCCGTAACGCTCTGCCGCGAAGGGCACGCCGTCGTCATGTTCCCCGAAGGGACGCGGCGACGGAAAGGCCTGCGCAAGAAGTACGAGGCCCGCTGGCACACGGGCGCCGCGCGGATCGCGCTCGAGGCGGGTGTCCCACTCGTACCCGCGGGCATTGCGGGGACCGACCGCATCGGCCGGCTCGGCCCGCTCCGCGTTCGGTACGGCGTCGCGGTTGAGCTCGACGACCTCAGAGCGTTACCTCTTGCCGACAGTGCACAAATAGCGACTGACCGGCTGCGGAGCGCGATTGCCGAGCTCGAGGCATCGCTCGCATGAAGCCGCTCCTCGTCATCGACGGCGACTCCTTCGCGCACCGCGCGTACCACGCGATCCCGAAAACGCTCCGCCGCTCGGACGGCGGGCCGGGGAACATGCTGTTCGGGTTCGGGACGATGCTCGTGCGGCTCTGGCAGGCTGAGAGGCCGCGGACGGTATTGGTCGCGTGGGACACCCTCGAGGTTCCCACCTATCGTCACGAAGCGCTCGCCGCGTACCAGTCGGGGCGCGAGTTCGATGCCGAGCTCCTCGAGCAGCTCGGCCTGCTCCCGTCTCTCGTCGCCTCGTCGGGGCTCGCATACGCGAAGGCGCCGGGCTACGAGGCCGACGACTTCCTCGGCGCCGCGGTCGCGACCGAGGAGGCTGCCGGAGGCGTGCTGCTCGTCGCAACCTCCGATCGAGACGCGTTCCAGCTCGCGAGCGCGAAGACCACGATCCTGCAGCCGGTGCGCGGCGAGGCGGCAGCTCGCATCGGGCCGGCAGAGGTTCGCGAACGGTATGGAGTCGATCCCGAGCAGGTGCTCGATTTCATCGCTCTGCGCGGCGACCCATCCGATCGCATTCCGGGAGCGCGTGGGATCGGCCCGAAGAAGGCCGCCGATCTGCTCGCACAGTACGGAACGTTGGAGGCGATGCTGGAGGAAGGCCGCTTCGGTGCCGAAGCCGAGGCGCTTCGCCTCTACCGGGAGATCGCCACCCTCGACCGCGCGGCTCCGCTCCCGCCGCTGCCGGACGTCGAACCCGACTGGAGCGCCGCGGCCGAGCATGCGCGAAAGCTGGGGATGAGCGGGCTCGCGGGAAGATTCGAGGAGGCCGCGACATCGACCTGATCAGCCATCCGTCGCTCACGCAGCTCCATTCGCCTGGACGCCATGTGCACGCCGAGAACCCCGAGCGCCTCGCCCGACTGCTCGCCGGCTTCCCGGGGTTTGTCGTGGCCGAGCCGGCGAAGCCTGAAGAGATCGAGCTGGTCCATTCTGGCGAGTACGTGCAGGAGATCGAGTCGATCGACGCGGAAACCTGGCTCGATGGCGACACCTACGCAGGACCCACGACATGGGAGGCCGCGACGCTTGCCGCCGGTTGCGCGATTCGGGCCGCACAGCAAGAGGGCTTTGCGCTCGTCCGACCGCCGGGGCACCATGCGCTCGAGGGGCGCGCGATGGGCTTCTGCATTTTCAACAGCGTCGCCGTCGCCGCTCGCCACGCGCAGACAGAGCGTGGCGCCGAGCGTGTTGCGATCGTCGACTTCGACGTCCACCACGGGAACGGGACGGAGGCGATTTTCCGAGAGGACCCGTCCGTCCTTTTCGTGTCGATTCACCAGTGGCCGTTCTACCCGGGCACCGGCGGGCCAGGGACGAGCGACGAGCACACGTTCAATGCCCCACTCGCGGCGGGAGCCGGTGATGCCGAGTACGCGCAGGTGTTTCACGACGTGGTCGAGCCCGCAGTTCGTGCGTTCGATCCGGACCTCGTTCTCGTCTCCGCCGGCTTCGACGCACACGAGGAGGATCCGCTCGGGGGGATGCGCGTGACGGCCGAGGGCTTTCGCGAGCTAGCTCTACGATGCAGAGCTCTGGGGCCGAAAACGGCTGCAGTGCTCGAAGGGGGCTACAACCTCAGCACGCTGCCCGGGCTCGTCGAGGCAGCGCTCGAAGGCTTCAACGCAAGGTGACTGTCACCCTGCTGTTCCCGCTACCCCCGCGCGGTCTCGAGTCGCTCGAGCGCCTCACGCCGCGATGACACGCCGAGCTTCTTCAAGAGGCTCTTCACGTGCGAGCGAACCGTGTGCTCCGAGATGTACAGGCGCTGGGCGATCTCGTCCGTTCCCAGGTGCTCGTCGAGCAGCAGCAGCACTTCGACCTCACGCGCGGAGAGCGTCCGCGTAATCGTCTCGGGGATGCCGTGGAGCCGGCCTCCGTCGCGGACCCGATCGAGGAGACGGCGCGCCACGCCACCGGAGAGCGCCGCCTCACCGCGGACGACACCGCGCAAGAACGTCGCGATCTGCTCGGGCGACTCCGTCTTCAGCAGATAGCCGGCAGCCCCGCCGCTGATGGCCGCGAGGAGGTTCTCCTCCGCGTCCGAGGCGGTCAGCACGACCACCTCGCACTCGGGCGCGACCTCGCGGATCTTGGGAAGCGCCGTCAGCCCGTCCATTCCCGGCATCGTCAGGTCGAGGAGAACCAGGTCGGGCTGCCCGCTTCGCGCAGCCAGAATCGCCTCTTCGCCGTTCGACGCGTCGCCCACGACCTCGAACCCCTGCTGCGTCAGGAGGGCGGCGAGGGCGTCCCTGGTCAGTGGATGGTCGTCGACGATCAGGATCCGCTCCGTCACGTCTCTCTTATCGGCACGGGTCGTGCTGCCGAAAAGGGGGTAATGGACCACCCGCGCTCGCAGAGCTACCGCTCCTGGCTCTTGGGGGAGATTATGCTGGTCGGGCTGCTCGCCTCGGCGACCGCGCTCTTCGCGCTCAGCTCGTCGCTTCAATCCGCATACGAGCTTCCCGAGGCCAGGCTCGTCGTGGACACGGCGGTGGGGGTCGTGGCAGCGATCGTCTCCGTGCTCTCCGCCATCCGCTTCATGGTCGACGGGCGAAGGCTCGATCTTCTGCTCGCCGGCGGCTTCTGGGCAATCGCGTTGGGAACGGTGGTATTCGGGCTCCTACCCGTCCTCGGCGGCGAGTCGCTGCCAGCCTGGGCCGCATGGGCTCTCGTCGGCGCCCGTTTGCTGGGCGCTGCGCTGATCGCCGTCGCGCCCTATGCGGATGGGCGCATGTCGAGGCGGCGAACGGCGCTTCTGGTGGTCGGCGTCGGCATCGTCGTCTTCCTCGCGTCCGCGGGGCTTGGTCTGAGCATGTCGCGATGGGGTACGAATGCCGAAACCCACCTCGTCGAAGGCTCGTCCGTCGAGATGGCCGCGGCCCTGTTGGCCGGTCTCTGGCTCGTCGCAGTAGTCGGATTCGCGCAACGCTATCGCCGGTACCGCCGCGATCTCGACAGCTGGCTCTGTCTGGCTGCGACGCTCGCGCTCTTCGCCGATGTCCACCTGTTGCTGACTCCGGTCGTCTCGAGCGAGTTCGTCCTCCAGGGCGACTTTCTCCGTCTGATCGCGTTCGGGTTTCTTCTCGTAGGTGTCTGGCGGGCGATTGCAGACGCCGAGTTCGGGCGTGCGGTCGCCGACGAGCGGGCACGGGTTGCGCGCGACATTCACGACGGCCTCGTGCAGTACCTGTTCGCGATCTCGACGCAGGTGAGCATGCTCGAGTCCGACGCCTCGCTGGAGGAAGTCCTGCCGCGTCTGAAGCGAGCTTCGACGGCCGCGCAGCAGGAAGCTCGCTTCGCGGTGCTCGCGCTTTCCTCTGCGGGAGGCTCGGCGCGCTTTGACTCTGCGCTTCGCCGCTACATCGACGTGTTGACGGCGGACGGCGTGCTCGACGTCGAGCTCGAGGTCGATCGGCAAGTGCGGCTGGCGCCCGACGAGCAGATCGAGGTGTTCCGGATCGTCCAGGAAGGGCTCGGAAATGTCCGGCGCCACGCGGGCGCGCGGCACGTCGATGTCTCGATCGCGCAGCGAGGCGGGCGTCGCGTTGTCTCGGTGAGCGATGACGGAGTGGGGTTCGACGAGGAGACGACCACGGCCGGCCAGGGGCTCGACAACATCAAGCTTCGGGCGGAGGCGATCGAAGGCGAGCTCAGCCTGCGGTCGGCTCCTGGGCGCGGGACCGCCATCGAGGTCGTGCTCCGGCCGACCTAGCGCCGGCGCGCGAACGCGAACACACCCGCCCACTGGCGGGCGTCGAGGTCGCGGGGATATGACGAGGCGTCGAACCCGAGCACCGGGGCAAGGCGCCGAAGTTCGCGGGGTGTGACCTTCCCCTTCAGCGCTCTTCCGAGCGGCGTTCGAGAGTTGAACGCTTCCGCGAGGAACCGCCGGTAGCGCTCGTGTGCGTCCGCCGGAACGAGCGGCACGGGACGGCGTGCAAGGCGAAGAACTGCCGCGTCCACGCTCGGCACCGGCGAGAACGCGCCTCGCGTGAACCTGGCAGCGATCTCGAGCTCGAACCACGCCCGCCAGTAGACGCCGCGCAGCGTCGTCGGCCAGACGGCCGCGTGTTTCTGGGCGAACTCCCACTGCACGATCACGTCTGCCTGCTGCAGGCCGTTGAAGGGGTTCCGGAGAAAGCTGTCGAGAACCGCTCCCGATCCCGCGAACGGAAGGTTGGAGACGATCGAGAAATCCTCGCGTGGCCAGCTCCAGCTGCAGGCGTCGGTCTCGATGACCGTGACGGCGCGCCCCGCAAAACGCCTCCGAAGCTCGGCGGCGAGCGCCGGGTCGATCTCCAAAGCGATAACGGTTGCGCCCGCGTCGAGCAGGGACGACGTCAGGACACCGGTTCCAGCCCCGATGTCGACGATGCACTCACCGCGGCCGACGCCGGCCTCCCGAACGAGATCCGCTGCGAGTCGCTTACTGCGGAGAAAGTGCTGTCCGCGCGCTTCCCCTGCGGGTTGCCGCCGGACGGCCACGGAAGACCATGCTCGTTGTCACGGACGGGATTGTAGGCGCCATTTCGCGCGCGCTCCGACACATCTTCGTTTCCAATCCCTTCTCCCGCCGCGAACCTTCGGCAGATCCACGAGCTGCGCGCTGCCGGAAGGCTGCCGAAAGGAGGAGCGATGACGAAAGTGGCGGGCAAGGAACTGGCCGATTCCTGCGCTCTGCGGGTCGGAGCGGTAACGCGCGCAAACTCAGAGGGGGCGATCAAGCGGCTGCGCTGGGTCGGTTGAATGGTGGCATCAGAAGTCACACCTGCGATGCCACCACTCCCGGAGCAGGTAGATGCCCGTCCGGGCACGCGCCGGACCTCTACGACGGTGCGCCCCAATACCAGTCGGCGAACGACCGCCTTCCAATCATGCGCACGCCAGTCTCTGCGTCTCGGTCGAAGGCGCCGAGCTCCTCATCGGTCGGCGAGGCACTCGTGGCGGCGGAGCGGCAGGCGATCCCCGGCCCGCCGTCCTCGAAGGCGGTTCGACCGACCGGCTGGCAGTCCGCATGCCGCACCGGCCGGCCGTTTCGGTGACGAGGATAGGTCTCCGGAAGGCCGACCGCTTCGAGGCCCGAGACGGTCACGCAGTCGAGCCACTCGCGCTCGACAACCTCGACCTCGACGAGGTCATGCTGCTCGGACTCGTTGAGATCCTCGACTCCGTAGGGGTGCCCACGCAGCTTGTGCTGTACCTGGAGGCGTGCAACTCGCAAGTCGCGGTTGACATAGAGGATGCCGAAGCTGTCCGGCGGATTCCAGCGTCCGCCGCGCTGCCGCGAGTAGCTCGTGTCGAGCGGGTCCGCCCAGGATGGCTCGGCGAGTCGGTTGTAGGAGCCGCCCCGGCGGATGGTGCGTCCGTGGGCCATGTTCTCAGGCGGCTGTAGACCAGTCGAAGCTGTCGCGCACGAGCGCCAGCAGCTCGCGGTGCTGGTCGGCTGCGATCAGCTCCAGCATCGTCTTGTCACCGTACGCGTCGGCAGGCCGGCGCGCGGTCCCGGCGAGCCTGCCCGGCTTCAGCTTGCGCTCCAGCAGGTCGCAGATCGCGATCAGCGTCTGCACCTTTTCCTGCCGCTCCGAGGGCACACCGCGCTCGAGCCACTGGTCGACCGCCTGCCGGCGCACGCCGAAGAGCGAGGCGAGCTCCGTCTTCGACAGCTCGAATGCGTCTATCAGGCGGCGGAGCGGATGTTTCTCGTCGGGATGGTTGAGGTAGAAGCGCACCCGGCGCAGAAACAGCAGGGCGGTCAGATCGTCGACGTCGACGACCTCGCCGAGGCCTGGGTCGGCTGGCGCCAGGTCGAGAGCCCGCAGCCCGATCAGCTGACGAACCCGGTTCGTGAGATCGAGCGCAACCGCCTCCTCGAGCGGAAAGCGGACCGTCCAAGGGCCGAACGGCGCCTCGGCAGAGGCCGTCTCGAGCGCCGCGACCGGGGCTCGCCTCGCAGTACCCTTCACGTCGACGAGCGCGAGGTGCCCGTCGCCCGTGCGAACCATCACATCAGGGCGAGCCCGGTGAGCTTCGTCGAGCACTCGCAGCGTCAGCACGTGGTAGCAACGCACGTACTGGCGCGTCGCCTCGTCGGAGCCCTCGAGGGCGCGCTCGAGCTGGGCTCCGAGCGCCGGCAGGAGCTCACCGCCGTCGAGCTCGACCAGGGCGCGACGCACCCGTTGGAGGTTCCCAG
>JACCTK010000056.1 GCA_013812465.1 Actinomycetota bacterium | reverse complement strand
GCAGGTTGTGGGGATCGGCAATCTCGGCTGCGGGCACGAGCGGGCCGACCGGGCAGAAGGTGTCAGGGGACTTCCCGCGTGTCCACTGTCCGTCCGAGAACTGGAGATCGCGAGCGCTGACGTCGTTGGCACAGACATAGCCGCGGACGGCTGCGAATGCGTTCTCCCGCGACAGGTTCTTGACCTGAGTGCCGATGACGACGCCGAGCTCGGCCTCGTAGTCGCACTTCGTCACGACCGGAGGGATGACGATCGGCTCGTTGGGGCCGATCAGGGCGTTGGGCCATTTCGCGAAGAGGAGCGGCGCGCTCGGGAGATCGACTCCCTGCTCTTCTGCGTGGTCACGGTAGTTGAGACCAACGCAGACGATCTTTCCCGGCCGCTCAATGGGCAGCATCCGGCAACCCTACTAGGGGTCGCTCCCGATCATGCCGAGCCGACCGACACCCGCAGTAAACTGGCCGCCCGAAGAGACCCGATGCCTCGTCGCCTCGCTATCGCGTTCGTCGTGTTCGTCGGGCTTACCGTCGCCCCCGAGGCGCTGGCGACGATCGAAGGGCCCTGTGAGGCCACCATCGCCGGCCAGGATGTGGTCGCGCAGGACACGTTCGCGAGGAGCCACGCGATCAGCGTTCCCAAGTCGGGAGCGGTACCGGTGACCATGACCGCGAGCCAGCCGATCGACCGCTTGAAGCTCGCGATCGAGTTCGCCGGAATCCGCTATGTGGTGCGCGATCAGCCGACGACCGTCAACTCGTCCACGGGCGTCGTCTCGGTCGACGACTACGCGACATACGGGATCGGCCTGTACAAGATCGTCGGCACGAGCACGGGGCAAGGCTTCACGTGTGAGGCAGTCGCGCTCGTCGACGTCCAGGGCAACCCGCTCGAGACGGCCGCGGGCGCGATCGGCATCGCCATGGCCATCGTCGGTGGCCTCGGCGTGCTCTCGTTCGCGCTCCGCGGGGGTCGGCCGGGACTCGCGACGTTGCTGGCGATGTTCCTCGGCGTCGTTCTCGCGAGTGGGACCGGGCTCCTGCTCCAGCAATACGGGCTCTTCTACCCGACGCGCATCGCCGCGATCCTCGTTCTCGCCGGGGGCGCCGTGGTGGGTTTCCTCGCGGGAATTGTCGGGTCCCGCGGATACACCTCCGGCTGACGGTCTTCTGCAGTGGCCGTGAAGGATCCAACCTTCGATTGTGGGATTCGAGCGATTGTGGGATTCGAGCCGCGCGGCGGCGCCTCTGAAGTCGGCGACGGCTGGCTAGAGCGCGCCTTCGAGGCTCAATCCGATGATCATCATCGCGCTGATCGTGGTTCCGGACACGACGAGGGTGAAGCCTGCGACCGCGAGCAGTCGGAGACCTTTCGCGTCCAATCCCGGGTCGACCAGCCGTGTGATCCTTACGAGAGTCGCGCCCCACTCTGTCCGCGACGCCCATTCACGCGCTTCGCGTCTGGCGCGTCTGCGACTCGTCGCCGTGAAGACGTACTGGTAGATAACGCCCTCGGCATCCGTAACGGCCGCGACGTATCTCTTGAATGGCCTGACCCGCATCCTCCATTGGATGATCGGTCAGCACGCTCGCGGAGTTGAGGCCCGTGTGCGAATGTTCACGTGACCAAAGTTTCCGGGCGCCTGAGCTATCGTCGTACTATCCACGTACGCGCGGACGAGATGCGCTAGCGGGCCTGGCGGAAGAAGCCTTGCAAATGAATGGGCCGTGAAGGATTCGAACAGCCCTGCAAACAGGACTTTTCTCGCTCTCGTGGGGGCACCGGTGGGGGCACGCCGTGTGCGTAAGCGGTCACGTTTGACGCGTTTGAGCGCGTACGGAGGAGCTTGGTCGAGGGCCTATCGAGCGTAGATCGCCGGCCGGTAGCGGGGCTCCGGGATCGGCTTTCCCGCATCGCGCGCGGCGGCGAGCCAGGCTTCCTTCGCCTTCTCCACCTCGGCGAGGGCTTCCTCGGGAGACGCGCCGAACGCCGAGCATGCCTCGAGGTCGGGAATGTCGGCGATGTAGCCGCCGTCCTCGTCGCTGTAGAAGACGTTGATGTGGTAGTCGCTCAATGCTCGTCCTCCATGCTCAGAGCGTACCGCTCGACCAGCCGGAGGAACTGGCGGATCTGGTACGGCTTCGCCTGACCGCGAACCTCCTGCAGGTTGAGGAGCTCGCGAACGTCCGGATGGGCGAACACGTGATGGCTACCGCTCGTCCGTCGTAGCTCGAACCCAAACGCCTCGACCAGCCGTTGCATGTCGGAGAACGAGACGTTCGCGAGATCGCCACGAGCGACCCGCGCAAGGAGCCGCCTCGGATCCACAATGCAACGCTACCGGCGAACACGGACGGCTCTCTCATGAGGTTGAGCACCTATCTCTCGCGTGGGCAAGGCCGGGTCGTCGAGGTCCCCGGGTACCGCTACCGGCCGCAACGCGTACCGCCCTACCGCGTTCCGGCTGCGTGTCGCATGACAGTGCCCGCCTCGGTTCTATCCGCGCTTGTGATGTCCTCCGGCCATCTCGCGACCTCCTGCTCGGCCCAGGTCGCCCAGCGGATGACGGTCTCGGTCTGCTCCCACATGAACTTGAAAACCAGCTCGTTGATGTGTAGCCGGTCGGGGAATGGGCCACCGGTACGCGTGAGGTCGGCCGCGAGCGCAACATGCTCCTCCTGTGTGCGTTGTGCGTCCTCGCGGATTGACCGGAGTGTCGCGAGCAGCTGCTCCTTCGTGCCCTGCTCGGCGAACAGCACCTTGACTACGCCCTCGAACTCGACGAGCGGGGCCTGCCCCGGCTCGTCGAGCCAGCGTCGCAGGGCCTTGCGACCTTTGTCGGTGATTGCGTATACGGCCCGCGGGCGTCGCCCAGTGTACTCACGGGTCACGGTGGCGAGACCGTGTGCCACGAGTTTCTTTGGCTCCTCGTAAATCTTGCTCTCCGCCCGCGGCCAGTAGTGGCGCGTGCTGCGCTTCATCTGCTGGGCGAGCTCGTAGGTGGACCAGCTGCGCAGCGCGAGATGGCCGAGAATCACGTATGACGTCGTTGTGAGCTTTGGCAGTTGACTCATCATCCCAAAGGGAGTATATATCCTCCCATGGGGAGGATAGGAACTGTTGTGGATGAGCCCGAGCGCCGATCTATCTCTGCGCTACGGCTGGGTGACGCACGGGCCAGCGAACTCGACGAGGTCGCCTGCCTGCTGGCCGACGTCTATGGCGTGTTCCGCGCGCACCTTCCCCCGGCGGCGTGGGAGAACTACATCAGTGAGATCGTCGACGTCCGCTCCCGCTTGCGCGAGTCCGAGCTGATCGTCGCCAAGCGCGCCGGCCAGCTCGTGGGGACAATCGGTTTCTACCCAGATGCATCTCGGTCCGCCCTGGAGCGCTGGCCGGAGGGGTGGGCATCGATCCGCACGCTCGGCGTACGCGCCAACGCTCGACGGCAGGGCGTTGGCGAGGCGCTCGCGCGGGAGTGCCTGCGACGGGCCCGAGAGCGAAACGCGAAGGCCATCGGGCTGCACACCGCCTCCCACATGGCGGCGGCAAGGCGCCTGTACGGGAGGCTCGGCTTCCGCCGCGCACCCGAGTTCGACATCGAGATCGGTGAGATGTTCACCGGCCGGTCGCTGCCGCCTGGCGAGAGCTGGCAAGCGCAGGCGTACCGACTCGATCTGGAGGGAGCCTGACATGACCAAGCAATGCGTCCTCGTGCAAGCCGGCGAGGCAGCCGAGGGCAGAACCGGAGTGACCTACGCGGCTGGCATCTCATCAACCACCGCAAGAGCGGCCGGCCTCTGTCTGCAGCTCGCGAGCCTTCCGCCGGGAGCACGAGCTCGGGCCCATCAGCACAATGAGCACGAGTCGGCCGCCTATGTCATCGAGGGCGAGATGGTCATGTGGTTCGGCGAGCGGCTCGAACAGAAGCTCGTCGCGCGGCCCGGAGACTTCATCTACATCCCTAGCGGTGTGCCGCATCTCGTCATGAACGGCAGCGAAAGCGAGCCGGCCGTCGCCGTGCTCGCCCGCACCGACCCCAACGAGCAGGAAGACGTCACCGACTTGCCCGACCTGGACACGCTGCCGCACCTCGGAACGGAGAAGTGAGATGACCATAGAGCAGAAGCTCGAGGCGATGGGGCTCAGCCTCCCTGCGCCTCTTGTGCCCCCGGGCAACTTCGAGCTGGTCAAGGTGCACGGCGGCCTTGCGTACGTGGCGGGACACGGCCCGTTCGACGGAGCGACGCTGCTCGCCGAAGGCCTGGTCGGCCGCGATCTTACGGTGGACCAAGGGTACGACGCCGCACGCAAGACAGCGCTATCGATCCTCGCGTCGCTGAAGCGCGAGCTGGGCGACCTCGACCGCGTAACCCAATGGATTCGAGCCGTCGGCTACGTCCACTGCGCACCGGGCTTCGGGCAAAACGCGACGGTTGTCAACGGCTTCAGCGACCTCATCGTCGAGCTCTGGGGCGACGCGGGGCGACACGCACGTTCAGCCCCAGGACAGGGCCCCTCGCCGCTGAACGTTCCGATCATCGTGGATGCGGTCGTCGCGGTCGGCTAACGAGCGTGGGC